>JANORY010000865.1:0-5749 GCA_031415535.1 Burkholderiales bacterium
CCTGGGATAACGATGGCAATCTGGTGCCGATTCTGGCCACCGAAGTTCCTTCACTCCAAAACGGTGGGCTGACGGCGGACGGCAAATCGGTCACCTGGAAACTCAAGCGCGACGTTCAGTGGCATGACGGCAAGCCGTTCACGGCCGATGATTGTGTCTTTACCTGGGAATATGCCCGCAACCCCGAAACAGCGGCGACAACTATCGGCGTTTACAAGGATTGCAAGGTTGAAAAGATTGACTCGCATACGGTCAAGGTGACCTTTGCGAAACCAACCCCGTTTTGGGCCGATCCCTTGGTCGGCACGGGTGGCATGATCATTCCGAAGCATCTATTCGAGGCCTTCACCGGTGCCAAGTCGCGCGAAGCACCGACCAACTTGAAACCGGTTGGAACCGGTGCCTACAAATTTGTTGATTTCAAACCCGGCGATATCGTGCGCGGTGAAATCAATAACAACTATCACATGCCGAATCGTCCGCATTTCGACACGATCGAAATGAAAGGTGGCGGCGATGCCGTTTCCGCCGCGCGGGCGGTTTTGCAAACCGGCGAATACGACTACGCCTGGAATTTGCAGGTCGAGGGTGATGTGCTCAAGCGCCTTGAGGCGGGTGGCCGAGGACGGACCATCATTACGCCGACCGGCAATATCGAGCATATTCAGTTGAATACGACCGACCCGTGGACCGAGGTCGAGGGCGAGCGTTCGAGCGCCAAAAGCAAGCATCCCTTGTTCAGTGACCCGGCGGTGCGGGCAGCGATGACCATGTTGGTTGACCGGCAGTCCATCCAGGACCATGTTTATGCGCGGCCGAACCTGACCACCGTGAACTTTTTGAACCGGCCCGAGCGGTTCCGCTCGAAGAATCTTAAATGGGAGTTCGATCCTGAGAAGGCCGGCGAGCTGCTCGAAAAGGCGGGCTGGAAGAAGTCCGCAACCGGCGTGCGTGAGAAGGACGGCAAGAAGCTCAAACTCGTCTACCAGACGTCGATCAACAGCGCCCGTCAAAAGTGCCAGCAGATTATCAAGCAGGCGTGCCAAAAGGCCGGTATTGATGTTGAGTTGAAATCAATTACTGCCTCGGTATTCTTTTCTTCAGATGTCGCCAACCCCGACACCTACACCAAGTTTAATGCCGACGTGCAAATGTTCACGACCACCATGACGCAGCCAGACCCGGAGCGCTTCATGGGTCAGTTCTGTTCGTGGGAAGTGTCTACCAAGGCTAACAAATGGCAGGGACGCAACATCACCCGCTGGAGTAACGCCGAGTACGACAGTGCCTATCGCGCCGCCGAAAGCGAGCTTGATCCAGTCAAACGTGCGGCGCTGTTCATTCGCATGAACGATCTTGTGATCGGCGACAACGTGGTGATTTCAGTCGCGTTCCTGCCGCGTACCTCAGGTGTAGCCAGCAAGCTGATGCCGGTGTTGTCCGGCTTTGATAACGATCTGTTCGCGCTGTACGACTGGTACCGCGAAGCTTGAAGCAATACGTACTGCGGCGAGTGCTGTTCGCGTTGCCGAGCTTGCTCGGCATCAGTCTGGTGCTTTTTACCGTTCTGGCGCTGGCACCCGGCGATCCATTCGAGGAACTGGCGTCAAACCCAAACGTTCCCGCCGAAGTTCGGACGATGCTGCGCACCAAGTTTGGGCTTGATGACCCTGTATTTCTGCGCTATGGCCGCTGGCTGCTGGCAATGCTGCAAGGTGACTGGGGCTTCTCGTTCGTCAGCCGAATTGATGTTGACACACTGATCCTGCAGCGTTTGCCGACCACCCTGATCATCATCGGTGCGTCCCAAGTGCTGGCACTGTTGATCGCCTTGCCAGTGGGTGTTTATGCGGCCACCCGCCCCTACTCGCTGTTCGATCAGATTGCCAACACCCTCGCATTCGTTGGTTTTTCTTTGCCAACTTTTTTCACTGGCATCCTGTTCATCTTGGCGTTCAGCATCAAGCTCGACTGGTTGCCGTTTGTCTATCGCGCCGATATCAGTGGCAGCGGTTGGCCGTGGCTGTGGGAACATATCCGCCAATCGATCATGCCCGTCGCCGTATTGGGCCTGTTTCAAGGTGCCTCCTGGACGCGCTATGTGCGCTCGGCCGCGCTCGACGTCATCCGGCTCGACTATGTCACCACCGCCCGCTCCAAAGGCATGACCGAGTCCGCCGTGATCATCAAACACGTGGTGCGCAACGCCATGATTCCGGTGGTTACCTTAGTCGCCCTGCAAATGCCAGCCGTGTTCGGCGGTGCCATCGTCACTGAACAGATTTTCCGGATACCCGGCATCGGTTCGCTGCTGATCAGCTCGATCCTGGCCAACGACACACCGGTCATCATGGCGGTCACCTTTGTCTTTGCCTGTCTGGTTATTTTGTTCAACTTGATTGCCGATCTGCTCTATGGCTGGCTCGACCCCCGCATCTCCTACCGCTAGCGGCGCGCCGCTTCGCAACGCGCACCAGCGCGGGCTGTCACCCGGTCGCGAGGCTTGGCGGCGTTTTCGACGGCACAAACTGGCCGTGATCAGTATGGTTGTGTTGCTGGTCATGGTGCTGCTGGTGTTGTTCGGCCCGATGCTCTGGCGTGTGCCGATCAACGAGCTCGACTTCACCGCTCGCATGCAAGGGCCATCCTGGAAACATCCATTCGGCACTGACGACCTAGGACAGGACCTGTTCGCCCGCATGCTGTACGGCGGTCGTATCTCGCTGGCGGTTGGACTGGCGGCGATGGTCGTCGCCATAGTGGTCGGTGTCATCATTGGCTCACTCGCCGGAATCTCACGCGGCTGGGTTGATACCGCACTGATGTGGCTCACCGATTTGTTTCTGGCGCTGCCACAACTGCCCCTGTTACTGTTGGTGATTTACCTGTTTCGCGATAGTTTGAAGGTCGTCTTCGGACCCGAGATCGGCGTCTTCATCCTGATCGTGGCGGTCATTGGCGGCTTTCGCTGGATGCCGGTCGCCCGCCTGGTCAGAGCACAATTCTTTTCGTTGCGAGAAAAGGAATTTGTCGAAGCGGCACGCGCCCTTGGTGCTTCGACGTCGCGCCAGGTGGTGCGACATATTTTGCCGAACGCGCTTGGACCGGTCATCGTCGCTGGCACCATTGATGTGGCCGCAGCTATTCTCGCGGAATCGACGCTGTCTTTTCTCGGTCTGGGCTTTCCGCCTGACATTCCCACCTGGGGTCGGCTGTTGTTCGACTCGAAGGACTATCTGGATATCGGCGCTCATTGGGCGCTGTTCCCCGGTGGTGCCATTTTTCTGGCAGTGCTGTCGATCAACTACATCGGCGACGGTCTGCGCGATGCACTTGATCCGCGCCGGGTGCTGTAAGCATGGCTGAACGTCTGCTCGAAATTCGCGGCCTGAAGACGCATTTTTCAACCGATGACGGCTGGCTGCATGCGGTTGATGGTGTGGACATCAACATCAACCGAGGTGAGACGGTCGGCGTGGTTGGCGAGTCTGGCTGCGGCAAGTCGGTGACCGCCATGTCGGTGCTCAAGCTGCTGCCTATGCCGCCTGGCAAGATTGTCGCGGGTCAGATCCTCTGGAAGGGGCGCGATCTGATTAAACTTGACGCCGCCGCTATGCGCAAGGTGCGTGCCAAAGAGATCGCGATCGTATTTCAGGAGCCGATGACCTCACTGAACCCGGTATATTCGGTCGGTGCGCAAATTGCCGAAGTCATTCGAATCCATGAAGGTGTGAGTCGGCGCGATGCCCATGATCGCGCCATCGAGATGTTGAAGCTGGTTCGAATCCCGACCGCAGAGCGCCGGGTCAATGATTATCCGCATCAGTTCTCCGGCGGCATGCGCCAGCGCGTCATGATTGCAATGGCGCTGTCCTGCAATCCACAATTGTTGATTGCCGACGAACCGACCACAGCGCTGGATGTCACGATTCAGGCACAGATTCTCGATCTGCTCAACGAACTGAAGGCGCGGATTGGCATGGCCATCATGCTGATCACGCACGCCATGGGCGTGGTCGCCGAGACCGCTCAGCGCGTCGTTGTCATGTACGCCGGTCAGGTCATCGAAGAGGCAAGTGTTGGTGAGTTGTTCAGCAATCCGCGCCACCCGTACACCCAGGGCCTGATCCGATCGATTCCGCGCATTGATACCGCCGCCACACACAAGGTGCGGCTAGAGGCGATCGCCGGCACGGTGCCGAAACTGATCGCACCCGGAGTCGGTTGCCGCTTCGCATCGCGCTGCAAATTTGTGAGCGCGCAATGTACCGCCGCGACGCCGATGCTGCGTGCAATCGCGCCGGGTCACAAAGTCGCCTGCATTCTGTGAGCCGTTCCAGCGACCAACCTGTCAACGCCCCGATGAATCCCCTGCCCCGGACCTTGCCCCAATCCACATCGCCAGCAGTGCCGCTGCTGCGCGTCAACAATCTGGTTAAACACTTCCCGATCCGCGGCGGCTTTTTATCGCGCCAAGTCGAGCGGGTTCACGCCGTCGACGGCGTCAGTTTCGAGTTGGCGGCCGGCGAAACCCTCGGTCTGGTCGGCGAGTCGGGCTGTGGCAAGTCGACCACCGGGCGCTGTATCTTGCGCCTCATTGAACCGACCTCCGGCGAGGTCTGGTTCGAAGGCAAGGACATTACCCAGTTGGGAAAAAACGAGCTGCGCGCCTTGAGCCGCGATCTGCAAATTATCTTTCAGGATCCATATGCCTCGCTGAATCCTCGGATGACAGTCGGTGCCATCATTGGTGAGGCGCTCATTATTCACAAGCTGGCTGCAAACGCCAGCGCACTTGAAGAACGAGTCGTGCAGTTACTTGAGACGGTCGGATTAAATCCGGACTACATGCGGCGTTATCCGCATGAATTCTCGGGCGGGCAACGGCAGCGGATTGGCATAGCGCGGGCCCTGGCGGTGTCACCGAAGCTGATCATTTGTGACGAGGCCGTCTCGGCGCTGGATGTCTCAATCCAGGCACAGGTCATCAACCTGCTGGAAGATCTGCAGCAGCAGTTCAATCTCACTTATTTGTTCATCGCGCATGATTTGTCGGTGGTCGAGCACATCAGTACTCGGGTCGCGGTGATGTATCTGGGCCGGATTGTTGAAATTGCCAGTGCCCATGATCTATACACCAAGCCTTTGCACCCGTACACCGAGGCCTTGCTGTCGGCTGTGCCGATTCCTGATCCATCCGTCAAACGCAAAGGAATCATGCTGCAAGGCGACATTCCGAGTCCGATCAAGCCACCCACCGGTTGCCATTTCCACACCCGCTGTCCGATTCGCGAGTTACCGCGCTGCTCAAGCGAGACTCCAACGCTCAAACAAGCCGATAACGGCCAATGGGTTTCATGTCATTTGCGCGGACCGAAGTAACGGCATTCGAAGCATCGATTGGCCAGCCGATCAGTCGGTGAGTCAGTCAGTCGATCAGTCAGCGCGCTGGCACCACCTGTTCGGCACCGGGCATCACCGGCAGTGTTTTGGCGGCCAGCTTGCTGTCGTATTCGTCTTGCAAGGATCGATCGCTTCGATAATGCGGTACACGATCAGTCATTCGGCGCGCACGTGATACGCTGGCTTCAACACCGGCAAGTTCTTCGTTCCAGTACTTGTGGGCAAGCGCCAGGTTGCGCTCGGTATCCATCTCGAAGTGATCACGCGCCGAGCGGCCGCCAAACACGTAGAGCTTCCCGCAGTAAATGCGCCAGGTGTTGGGTCCGCCGCCGCCGCCACCCGCAAT
>JANORY010000866.1:0-5687 GCA_031415535.1 Burkholderiales bacterium
AATTCTCATTTGTTGGTTGCCGGCTTGGTCGCTCAAATGCAAAGTGAGGCCCAGGCTTGAGCGCTGCGAGCGTTCGCGCCAACAACGTACAAATGTGGCTGTATGACGCCGGCCTGAATCATTGAGAGCGAAATGGCGATATTCGACAACCCGTTCGATCCCCAGCGCGATACCGCGTTGGTAACCGGGGCCGGCAACGGCATCGGTAGCGCAATCGCGCAAGCGCTGGTTCGCGAGGGCGTGCGTACGGTGTTTGCCGATCTGAGCGAGGACCGGGTCTCTGCTTCCATCGCACTATCCGGCTGCCCTGATCTCGCGTTTCCCTGGGTAGGCGACCTCGCAAAACGAGCGGGCTGCGATGCATTGCTGGCGTATTCACGAGCGAAGCTCGGCAAGATCACCCACTTCGTGCATAGCGCTTCGCCACCACGACGCGAGGCCGATCACGCGTTGGCGGTGTTGGATGAAACCTGGGAACAGATGCGCGCAGTCAATGTCGATGCCGGCTTTCATCTGGCGCGCGAAATCGCTCGCGAGTTGATCGCGGCTCAGGCGCAGGGGTCGATACTCATGTTGACATCGCTGCACGCCGACACGCCTCGCAACCTGCCGCACTACAGCACATCCAAGGCGGCATTGGCAATGCTCGTAAAGGAACTGGCAAAAACTTTGGGCCGGTTCGGTATCCGTGTGAATGCCCTGGTGCCGGGTGCCATCGCTGCCGGCGGATTTGTGGCCGACCCGGCACTGTCGCGCCATATTCCATTGGGTCGTCTGGGACAAAGCGATGACCTCGCCCCGATGGCGCTCGCGGTGTTATCGAATCGCATCTCCGGCTACGTGACCGGTGCCGCCTTCGTCGTGGACGGTGGACTATCGTTGACCAATTGGTTCGAGGCCCCAACGCTCGACGATCTCTGAGCGCTCGCCCGGCTGCACTTCGACGCAATCGGTTAAGCTCGCAAGTATGAAATTCAATGCAACTCCGAATCGGGCCACCCCTGGCGAGAAGCATGACGTTCGAGCCGGGCAATCGCTTGAACTCTTGAAAGCGCTGCATATTCTGACGCGCGATGGCAAACTGAACCAGGATTCGCGACGCAAGCTCAAGCAGGTCTATCACCTGTTCAATTTTATCGAACCGCTATTGCAAAAAATTCAGCAAGCGCGCGGTAAGGTCACTTTGGTAGACCATGGGGCCGGCAAGTCCTATCTGGGCTTCATCTTGTATGACCTGTATTTCAAACCACAGGCCAAACCGGACGGCAGCATTCCAGGCCGGGTGATTGGTGTTGAAATTCGCGACGACCTGGTGCAACGCAGCGCGGGGCTGGCGCAACAGTTCGGCTTTGGCGGCATGGAATTCTTGAACCTTTCGGTTGCCGCGTCCGAAGCCAGCACGCACATTCCTGAAACGATCGATATCGTCACCGCGCTGCATGCCTGTGACACCGCCACCGATGATGCAATTGCCTTCGGACTCAAGCATCGCGTGCAGCACCTGGTGCTGGTGCCCTGCTGCCAGGCGGAAGTCGCCGCTACCCTGAACGCGAATCGATCGCAGCCGAACATTCGCAGCGCCGGCAATCCAATGGCTGAGCTCTGGCGGCACCCGATTCACACCCGCGAGTTCGGCAGCCAACTAACCAACGTGATGCGCTGCCTGCAACTCGAAGCACATGGCTACCAGGTTTCAGTGACCGAGCTCATCGGTTGGGAGCATTCGATGAAAAACGAATTGATTATTGCTAGCCGAAAAACGATGCCTCGGGAAAAATCGCACGACCGCGATCCGGCGCTACGTTTGTACCAGGTGCTCGGCGAACTCGGGCTTGGCGACCATGCATTGGCGAAATTAAAGCAGCGCTTTTTTGTACCCACCCAGCAATCCGTTGAACTGGTGGTCGGGAATCGCGACAAAGAATCGGCCCGATCGAGGTATCGACCCCAGCCAGAGTAATGTTTCTGGATACCCGTATGTCGAGCGCGCGAACGTGCTGCCATCATTGATCTTCACGCCGCAAATGTTCAAGGAAGTGTTCCCGGAATCATTTGTCGAGCATGCTTGGCGGGTGCGGAGACGGAGCGCGGACACTATTGCCCACCTTGCTCAAATGAGCTATTATAAAGGCTCATTTAAGCGGACATTCAACCATGCTTGACGAAACTGCTCTGGAAAGAACTCAACAGGCCTTGGTCAAGCGTGCGCTGCAAGGCAAGAACCGCAGCTACCTGGTCCTCTATGATGCAAGCAGCGTTGATCGCATCGGCATTGTCAAGTCTGGGCTTCCAGCTCGACTGCTCGCGACGTTGGCGGATGATATGCATGTAACGCGGGAACTCCTTTATCACTGGCTCGGCATCGCACGCGCAACCGCCAACCGCAAGATCAAGGCCGATGAGGTGCTCAGTCAGGATGAGAGCGAGCGAGCCTTGGGAATTGCCCGGCTGGTCGGACTGGTCGAGAAGATCGTGGCGGAGTCCGGCGACCCTGCCAACTTCGATGCCGCACGATGGACTGCTGGGTGGTTGGAGGAGCCTAATCATGCGCTCGGAGGTAAACCGCCGGGAGACTTCATGGACACTGCAGATGGACGGAACCTGGTCTCCGGCTTGGTTGCGCAGATGCAAAGTGGAGCCTACGCTTGAGCGTCGAGATGACGCTGTGGCGCATCGGTACCGATACTGCCGACTACGAAGCGCACGACCCGACGGGCAAAGGTGCGGAGACCTCCGGTGGTCGCTGGAATCGAATTGGCACGCCCATGCTGTATACGTCCACAACGCGGGCGCTGGCATGCCTTGAAACCGTCGTCCACCTGGCCGGCAAGGCATTGCCGCTGAATCGTTTTCTCGTGAAAGTCACGGTCCCGATTGCAGCCTGGAACGCCGCGACCGACGTAGATCCTGCCAATCTTGTCGGTTGGGACGCAGAGCCTGCGGGCAAAGCCTCACTTGACTGGGGAACTGCTTGGTCGAGGGCTAAATTTACTTTACTCGCACGCGTGCCGTCGATCATCGTGCCGGAAGAACTGAATGTTTTGATTAACCCTGAACATCCAGAAGCATCGAGCGTTCGAGCCAGCAAGATTCGAAAATGGGTATATGACACCCGCCTGAATCATTGACTCTACCGTATGAAATTCAACGGGCACTCAGTTTTTTGTTGCGGCGCTTTTTTGTACCCGCAGCGCTTGTTCGCGCATCACTGTAAGTAACATCTCTGCAGATAACATTGGTGCGCTTGCGTTAGAGTTCAGTCGCGCTTTTGGCAAACCGTAGATCCGCGATCAACGGACTATGGTCAGAAATTCTGGCCCACTGAATACCCCGCGGCACTCCTACCCACTGCACCTCGAAGCCGCGTTGATAAATGCGATCCATGCGCAGCCAGGGAACCAGCGCCGGAAAGGTTCGGGCGGTACGGATGGCGCGCGGAATTCGGAACTTCTCGCGTTGCACATCGACCCCCATATCCGAGAGTCGGTCATGCATGTAGTAGGCGACTCGTTGTACTACCGCCTGATTCGGTTTCATCTGCTCGAACACTTCGGTCACGCCCAGCTTTGATTGCAGATCATCGGTCAGACTGTTGCGCCAGTCGTTGAAATCACCGGCAATGATCAGTGGTGCGCGCGCAGGAACGGCTTTTTGCGCCCAGTCGACCAGCGCCTGTGCCTGTCGCTTGCGACTGCGCGAGAACAGGCCGAAATGAACCACGAACAGGTGCACATTGCGACGGCCGACCCGAACCACACAATGCAGAATACCGCGCTTCTCCATCACATGATCGGACACGTCGCGATTCTCGCGACGCACGATCGGAAAATTCGACAGCAGCGCGTTGCCATGGTGACCATGCAGGTAGGTCGCGTTTTTGCCGTAGGCCGACTCGAAGGTGCGCTTCAGATCGGGCGTGTGTGCCAGAAATTCGTCTTGCGGCTCTTTCGGCCATTGGTCGAAACGATTGAGATATCGATCATTACGCCCGAGCACTTCCTGCAGGCAAATCAGATCGGCGTCGAGCTCATGCAGGCGCGCGCGCAATTCATGAATCCGGGCGATGCGCTTCAGGCCAAAGAATTCACGCACAACGCCCTTGTGAATGTTGTAGGTCGCAATCCGGATCAGACCCGGCTCGGCTGATTTGCCCGCCACTGATTTTTTGCCGCTGGCCCGAGTTGCTGAATTCAAAGCAACCCCAAGCGCTGCGGCAGCTTCTGAATCGCCTCGACGTTTGACCACGAGAAACAACGACCCGCAGCCTCTTGCCAGGGCACCCAGGCGTATTGCAGATGTTCGCGCGGCGCAATTTGAATCGGCAACGGCGCGGGCAGCAGCAAGCCAAATACATACTCGGTATTGTGGGTCACGCCCTCGGCGTAGCGATGTCGCCAGTGCTTGAATATCTCGTAGCGATTGCTGTAGTGCCAATCGGCCAATACGAACTTTGAAACTTCAAGTCCGGTTTCTTCCTGCACCTCGCGTACACAGGTCTCGGCCGGTGATTCGGCGAGACTGTCCTTGCTGCCCGTCACCGATTGCCAGAAACCCGGATGATCGGCCCGCTCGAGCAAGAGCACCTGCGCGTCGACCGTATGAATGACGACCAGTACTGACTCGGGAATCTTCGCCACTGCGGTTCGACGCTGCTCTTCTAAGATGCTGATCTTCTACGATGTTGCTCAGGTGGCTTTAGCTTCAGGCTGGCGCAAACGAATATGCAGCTCGCGCAGTTGCTTCTCGTCAACGCTGCTCGGGGCCTGGGTTAACAAGCACTGCGCGCGCTGGGTTTTTGGGAAGGCGATGACGTCGCGAATCGACTCGGCACCGGTCATCATGGTCACGATACGGTCCAGGCCAAACGCGATACCGCCATGCGGCGGCGCGCCATATTGCAAGGCATCGAGCAGAAAACCAAACTTGGCGCGCGCCTCCTCGGGGCCAATCTTCAGCGCACGAAACACCTTGCTCTGAACTTCTTCACGATGAATGCGCACCGAACCGCCGCCGAGTTCCCAGCCGTTTAACACCAGGTCGTAGGCTTTCGCCAGACAACGACTCGGATCAGTCGTCATGTAGTCTTCATGGCCGTCTTTCGGCGACGTAAACGGATGGTGAACCGCCGCCCAGCGATCGTTTTCCTCGTCATGTTCGAACATCGGAAAATCAATCACCCAGAGCGGCCGCCAGTCACCCTGGACCAGGCCGTTCTTCTTGCCCAGTTCCGAATGCCCAATTTTGATGCGCAGCGCGCCGATGGCGTCGTTCACCACCTTGGCGCGATCGGCACCGAAGAAAATGAGATCGCCATTAGCCGCACCGGTACCAGCGAGTAGCGCCTTGATCGCGGCGTCGTGAAGATTCTTGACGATTGGCGATTGCAAACCGTCGCGCCCCTTGCTGACATCATTGACCTTGATGTAGGCCAAGCCCTTGGCACCGTAAATTCCGACGAATTGGGTGTAGGCGTCAATCTCGCTGCGCGGCATTTCAGCGCCTCCTGGCACTCGCAAGCCGACGACGCGACCACCGTCCATAGTGGCAGCCGCAGCAAACACTTTGAAATCAACCGTTTTCATGACCTCGGTGAGATCGGTGAATTGCATCTGCACCCGCAAATCGGGCTTGTCCGAACCATACAGGCGCATCGCCTCGCCATAAGTCATGGTCGGGAATTCGCTCGG
>JANORY010000867.1:0-4997 GCA_031415535.1 Burkholderiales bacterium
CCGAGCTGCTGGCCGATGCCGAGCGACGCGCGCTCTTGATGGCGGCACCGGCCGTATCAATTGCTGTACTTTTGGGTTCGACCGCCTGTTCGACCGTGGGTGCTGACGCTAACGCCAGCAGGGCGTCCGTGGGTTTCAAGCCGATCCCGATTTCATCGGCCGATGCGGTGGTGGTGCCCGAGGGCTACCAGGCGAACGTACTGATTGCCTGGGGCGATCCGATCGGTGACACGCGCGGCATGCCAGCGTTCAAATTTGATGCCTCGAATAGCGCCGAGGAGCAGGCCCTGCAATCCGGCACCCATCACGACGGCATGTATTACTTTCCGCTGCCACTCGGCTCGAACAATTCGACCCATGGACTTCTGGTGACCAACCATGAGTACCCGGATAACTCGCTGATGTTTCCCGATGGCATGGCCAACTGGTCGCTCGCCAAGGTTCGTAAATCGCAGGCAGCACTCGGCTGTTCGGTGCAGGAAGTGCAACTGTCTGATGGTGTCTGGCGAACCGTCAAGCCGTCGCGTTATGCGCGTCGAATTCATGCCAACACCGCCATGCGGGTCGGTGGGCCGGCAGCCGGCCACGCCCTGATGCGCACCGCCGCCAGTCCCACCGGTCGCGAAAGTTTTGGTACGTTCAATAATTGTGCAAATGGCTGGACTCCTTGGGGTACTTATCTGACCTGTGAGGAGAACTTCAGTTTTCACTTCAAGCCGCATCCGCAAGCAACAGCGCTTGAGGAGCGCTACGAGCTCAGCCCCAAGGTGCGATTTTCGTTTCGCTGGGGAGAAGTTGATCCGCGTTTCGACGCCAGTCAGAATCGCAACGAGCCGAACCATTTTGGCTGGGTGGTCGAGTTCGATCCCTATGATCCGAACGGTATTCCGGTCAAACGAACGTCGATTGGCCGTTATTCGCATGAAGGCGCGTACTACACCGAGTGCAAGGATGGCCGCATCGCGATTTATTCGGGCGATGACCGCAATTTTGAGTACATCTACAAGTTTGTAACGGCCAAGCCTTGGAACAAACAGGACCGCAATGCGAATCGGGATCTGCTCGATGAGGGTACGCTGTTCGTGGCGCGCTATAACGCCGACGGCAGTGGCGATTGGCTTGAGTTGACGCATGGCAAGAACGGGCTCACCGCAGAAAACGGATTTGATTCTCAGGGTGCCGTCTGCATGTTTGCGCGCGCCGCCGGTGATCGGGTCGGTGCCACCAAGATGGATCGGCCTGAGTGGATTGCGCAGCACCCGCAGACCGGTGACCTTTTTTGCACTCTGACCAATAACCAGGCGCGCGGCGGCCCTGGTGTTGAGGCCGGCAACCCGGCCAACACCAGGGCACCGAACCGCTTCGGACAGCTTCTGCGCTGGAGCGAAGCCGGCAAGGATTCGGCCGCGACCCGTTTCCAGTGGGAGACCTTTGTGCTGGCTGGTGATCCAAACCATGAGGATGCGCGTGTGCGCGGCAACATCAAAGGCGATCTGTTCGCTTCGCCGGATGGTTTGATGATCGATCAGCGCGGTGTCATCTGGGTTCAGACCGATGTGTCACCGAGCGCACTGCTGAAGGGCGATCACGTGCCGTATGGCAACAACCAAATGTTGGCGGTCGACCCGGTCACTCGTGAAGCCAAGCGATTTTTAACTGGCCCGCGCGGCTGCGAGATTACCGGTGCCTGTATGACTCCTGATGGCAAGACCCTATTCGTCAACATGCAGCATCCGGGTGAGACCGGTGCAATCGGCACTGATGCAAGCGATCCGCGCCGGCTGTCGAACTGGCCGGATTTTCGGCCTGACGGACGGCCGCGATCGGGGACAGTGGTGGTGCGCCGGATTGATGGGGCGGTGGTCGGGAGTTAAGGACGCCCCTGGCGCCAAATGCGTTCGGCTTCATCCCAGGCGGCCAGCGCTTGCAGATCCGGTACCCAAGCCAAGCCGGACTTTGCATCCGAGGAGGCGGCCTCTGGCGTCACCAGCACGTCGAGTAAGGCCGGACCCTGGGCAAGGGCCGCCAATGCGCGATTGATCGCGCCGTCCAATTGTTCGGGGCGTTCGATGCGTTCGGCGTGCACACCGAACGCGCGTGCCATGGCGGCGTGATCGGCGAACTGTAGGCGGGTGCCGACCACTTTGCCGAACGACTCCTGTTGATCGCGCACTTCGATCGCCCAAGAGCCATTGTTTGCGACGACTATGAGTACCGGTACTTTATGGCGCGCTGCTGTGTCGATTTCCATCGCGTTAAAACCGAACGAGCCGTCGCCGGTGGCCACAACAACGGTGCGCCCCGGACAGGCGAGTGCTGCCGCAATACCGAACGGTGTACCCACGCCAATACAACCCAAGGGGCCGGGGTCAAGATAAGTTGAAGCCGGCAAGCCGACGCGCGCGAAGCTCAGGAAGTCACCGCCATCGGCCACCACTACGGCGTCCTGCGGGAGCGCAGCCCGTAGCGCCGACAGCAATCGGTTCGGATGCATCAGGCCGTCACTACCCGGCGCGGCCTGGGCCATCGACGTGATGAGTTTCTCGGCCCGCAGCAGATGTTGGGCACGCACGCGCTGCGCCCAGGTGCGGTCGCAAGCACTCGCGCGGTCAGCGGCCAAGTTCAGCATGGCCTGCAACGCGGCCGCTGGTGTGGCCAGCATTTCCACGGCTGCGCGCCGGTTATCGCGCAGCTCGCTGGCGGCGTCGGCGATCCGGAGAAACTGGGCGTTGCCGAACACGGCCGGTGAGCCGTAGCCAAGCTGAAAGTCGAGGCGTCGGCCGATCGTCACGATCAAATCGGCTTCGCCCATGACCGAGCCGCGCATGGCGGCGACCACCGAAGCATGGCTCTCGGGAACCAGACCGCGGCTCTCGCCGGTGTCAAGGTAGAGCGCGCCCAAGCGATCAAGCAGTTGCACCAGCGGCGCGCCAGCATCGCGCGCGCCGCGCCCAGTGATCACCAATGGACGCTTGGCGCTCCAGAGCAGTTCCACCGCCTGCGCCACGACGGCTGGGTCGGGATAAAGCACGGCTTTGCGGCGCGGCAAAAACCATTCGGGCAATTGCGCTGCCCGCGACGGCTCGGCGCGCAGCGTGTCGACCGGAAAATCCAGGTACACCGGCCCGGGCTCGCCGCCCTGGCCGATCGCGCGCGCCAGCGCCTCGTCAAGTTCTTGCAGCACCAGATCGGGCTCGCGCACGGTTCGCGCGTAGCGCGTGAGTGGCCGCACGAACTCGGTGTGTGCCATATCTTGTAGCGCACCGCGATTCTCTTGCGGCCGTGGCGGGGTGCCGGAGAGGATCAGTACTGGTGCGCGCGCCACGTGAGCATTGGCGATGCCGGTCATCGCGTTGGTGACCCCCGGGCCGGCGGTGACCATCGCTACGCCGACGGTGCCGGTCAGCTCGGCGTGCGCATGTGCCATGTACACCGCAGCCCGCTCGTCGCGCACATCGATGATTCGGATACCTTCAGCGTCCAGCCGCATCCAGATCGGCATGATGTGGCCGCCGCACAACGCGAAGACGCGGTCAACGCCGCGTGCCTTCAGGAAACGAGCGATCAGCGCGGCGGTGCAAGTATCGGAAATGGTTGGCGTTTTCATGGCGGGGATCCTGAAGTCAGTGGCCGAACAGAGCGGTGGCGAATTTAGAGCTGCGACAAATTTTATTATAAGAACTCTGAATTCAGAGTTCAAATGTTGGTAAACTCTCGCAGGCTGATTAAAAATAGTTTGTAATTGTCCGGGAGATCCCGATGAACCAACTGTTGACGGTGGCCGATGCCGTCGCAGCACATGCGCGTCTGAATCCTCACAAGCTGGGGGTTCGCGACTCACGGCGCGAGTTGAGCTTCGCGCGCTGGCACGAACGTGCCAGCCAGTTGGCTAATGGTTTGCTTTCACTCGGACTCGTCAAAGGCGACCGGGTCG
The DNA here is from genome assembly GCA_031415535.1 of Burkholderiales bacterium. Classification (GTDB taxonomy): domain Bacteria; phylum Pseudomonadota; class Gammaproteobacteria; order Burkholderiales; family Burkholderiaceae_E; genus JANLTP01. The sequence continues at coordinate 3,935 of JANORY010000867.1, forward strand.
CGCTGTTGGCTTATAACTGCCTCGAATGGATGGAAATCTACGTCGCACTGGCGCGTGCAGGCTTGGTCGCGGTGCCGATCAACTTTCGCCTGACCGCGCCGGAAATTGCCTACATTGCGCAGGACAGCGAGGCGCGTGCGTTTATCGTCCAGGACGAACTCGCTAACCGAGTCGAGCCGATCCGCGCCGAACTGGCCATTGCGTCAAAAAACTATATCTGCCTGGGCGAACGCCAGGTGCCCGGTTGGGCCATTTACGAAGAACTGGTTGAGAATGCCAGCACGGTCGAACCCGACATCAAAGTTCATCCCGCCGATACTTGCGCGCTAATGTACACCTCGGGTACAACCGGGCGCCCGAAGGGCGTGATTCGCAGCCACGAGGGCAGCACCTTGATTGCGCTGGCGACCGCGCTCGAGATGCGCTTTACCCGCGACGACACCGGTCTGATGGTCATGCCGATGTGTCACGCCAACTCGCTGTACTTCAGCCATACCTTCACTCATCTGGGTGCAACGTGTGTCATTGACGATCGTCGCAGTTTCGATCCCGAGGCCTTGCTGGCGATCTTGGCGCAGGCGAGGGTCACCTTCACCTCGTTGGTACCAACCCACTACATCATGATGCTGGGGCTGCCCCAAGCAATCTCGTCGCGCTACGATGTCAGCGGCGTTGCGAAGTTGATGATCTCATCAGCACCGGCGCGGCGCGAAACCAAGCTCGCGATCATGAAGTTCTTTCCCAACGGCAAGTTGCACGAACTGTACGGCTCCACCGAAGCCGGCTGGGTCACCTTGCTTCGACCTAACGAGCAAATTGACCGGCTCGGCTCGGTCGGGCGCGAGTGGGCAGGCTCGGGTCCGATCAAATTGTTCGATCCTGACGGTCGTGAAGTGGACGACGGCGAGGTCGGTGAACTGTACTCGCGCACGCCGTATGCGTTCGAGGGTTACTGGAAAAACCCGCAAAAGACTGCTGAAGCGTTCCGGGACGAATGGTGCTCGGTGGGTGACTTGGCACGGCGCGATATCTTCCAGCGCTCGTTTCTGGCGGAAGTCGAGCG
>JANORY010000868.1:0-2129 GCA_031415535.1 Burkholderiales bacterium
TTGGTCGAGCTTGCGTGATTTTACGGTGCTCGGTGCGATCGCTTTGCAGGGGGTTCGGCTCATTCAGCCCACCTTGGGGGAATGTGTCGTGGTGACCGGCCTGGGCCTGATCGGTTTGATTGCGGTACAAATCCTCAAGGCGCATGGCTGCCAGGTACTTGGACTGGATTTCGATTCGTCGAAGGTCGAATTGGCGCGCCGCTTCGGTATCAAAGCGGTTGATCTGTCCACCGGTAGCGATCCGCTGGTTGCCGCCAATGCGTTTTCGCGCGGTCGCGGCGTTGACGCAGTCTTGATCACGGCGTCGACGAAGAGTAACGAGCCCGTGCATCAGGCCGCACAGATGAGTCGCAAGCGTGGTCGCATCGTGTTGGTCGGAGTGATTGGCCTGGAGCTTTCGCGCGCAGACTTCTTTGAAAAGGAACTGACGTTTCAGGTTTCGTGCTCTTATGGACCGGGCCGTTATGATGCCGATTACGAAGATAAAGGTCATGACTATCCGGTCGGATTTGTTCGCTGGACCGAGCAGCGCAATTTCGAGGCCGTACTGGATCTGATGGCCGATGCCAGGCTCGATACGGCCGCGTTACTAACCAATCGTTACAAACTCGATGACGCTGGCGCGGCATATGCGTTGATCGCAGGCCCGTCCAAGGCACTGGGTATTCTTCTTGAGTACGGGTCAGACAGTGACACAGAGCCAAGCGATCGCAATCGTTTGACCAGCCAGACCGTTCGCATTGCAGGTGTTGATTCGACTGCTGTGCCGAACGGCCAGAAGGCCCTGGCGTCCGGCAAAGTGGTGGGCGTTATAGGTTCGGGAAACTACGCATCGGCTGTTTTGATACCCGCGTTTCACCAGGCAGGCGCTGCCCTGAAAGCGATCGTGTCGTACAACGGCGTGAGTGGCGTACACGTCGGTCGCAAGTTTAATTTTGAGCGCGCCACGACAGACGTCGACTCGGTGATCAATGATCCTTCGATTGGCTCGATTGTCATCGCCACGCGTCACGACACACATGCTCGACTGGTCTGTCGCGCTCTGGTGGCTGGCAAAAATGTATTTGTCGAAAAACCTCTGGCACTGAACTCCAGCGAGCTGGCTGATATTCAGGCGGCCTACGCAACCAGCCGCGCTGGCGGCCACCGGCCGGTTCTGATGGTCGGCTTTAACCGTCGATTTGCACCGCAAGTGCGTGCCTTGAACAAGCTGCTTGCCGCCAGTAGCTCACCGAGAGCGATGATCATGACGGTGAACGCTGGCGCAATTCCGGCCAACCACTGGACCCAGGATGCCGCCATTGGGGGTGGACGGATCATTGGCGAGTGTTGCCACTTCATCGATCTGATGCGTCATCTGGCCGGATCGCCGTTGAAGTCCTGGACGGCGCATGCCTTGGGGTCAGCCTCGGGCGAAGCAGCGTCGGAACGGATCGATGACAAGGCCAGCATGACGCTCAACTATGAGAACGGTTCAATCGCGACTATTCATTACCTGGCCAATGGCCACAAGTCTTTTCCGAAAGAGCGGCTCGAGGTTTTCATGGACGGCGCGATTGCGCAGATCGATAACTTTCGCGCGGTCAAGGGTTTCGGTTGGCCGGGCTTGCGCTCGCAACGACTTTGGCGCCAGGACAAGGGTCAGAACGACTGCGTCGCCGCTTTTCTCGCCGCCACAGACGGCGGACCGGTACCAATTTCGTTCGAAGAACTCATCGAGGTCGCGCAGACCACGATTGACATTGCCGCCGCGTTGCGCGTTTCGGCTTGAATCGCGTGCTCAGAAAACCATCGCTTTACTGGCACACACTGAAACACCTGAAGCCGGAACAGTTTGCCGGCCGTGTCTCGCATGTCCTGCAGAAATTCTCCGCCGTAAAACTTGACCACAGCCCGCCGCCGTTAACGAGACCTAGGTCGGATTTATGGGTGCCGCCTGCGCGGCGCCGACCGAGTGTCCTGTCGGAAACGCGATTCCGTTTTCTGAACGAAGAGCACGAAGTAAAAACTCAAGCCGATTGGGACCATGCGGCCTGGCCACTGTTGTGGCGATTTAATTTGCATTATTTCGACGATCTTAACGCGCTCGGTGCCGAACAGCGCTTGCCGTGGCATCTTGCGCAGTTGCA
>JANORY010000869.1:0-4456 GCA_031415535.1 Burkholderiales bacterium
GTCGAACATCCGGTGACCGAATTCATTACCGGTGTCGATATTGTTCAGCAACAAATCCTGATTGCGACTGGCGAAAAATTAGCGCTGCGCCAGCGCGATATTGTCGTCAAGGGTCACGCGATCGAATGCCGTATCAATGCCGAGGACCCGTACAAATTCACCCCCTCTCCTGGCCGCATTACCGGCTGGCATCCACCGGGCGGCCCCGGTGTGCGGGTCGACTCGCACGCTTACACCAACTATGTGGTGCCGCCCAACTACGACTCGATGATCGGCAAGGTTATTTGTTACGGCGACACCCGTGAACAGGCGCTTGCCCGGATGCGAGTCGCGTTATCCGAGATGGCGGTCGAAGGCATTTTGACCAACTTACCCTTGCATCGCGATCTGTTGGTCGACGCGCGTTTCATCGCCGGCGGCACGTCGATTCACTATCTCGAGGAAAAGCTGGCGCTGCGTCACAGTACCTGACCCGTTATCGAGCCAATGATGTGGCGTGAACTGAGTTTTATCGTGGCACGCGATGACGTCGAGCGCTGGTGTGATGCACTGCTGGAAGCGGGTGCCGCGTCGGTGCAGGCCGAGGACGCCGATGCCGACTCGCCGGATGAGCAAGCGATTTTTGGTGAACCCGGTATGCCGGCAGCCACCTCCTTGGGATGGCTGCGAACCCGGCTGTGCTTTTTGCTGCGCGCCGCTGCCGATCATCAAGCATTGCTGCGCGAGGCTGCCGCCAGTATGTCGCTCGAGGTGCCGCTCGATATCGCCGCGCGGGTGTTCGAGGATGAAGACTGGGTACGACTGACCCAATCGCAGTTCGAACCGATCCAGATCAGTCCGCGTATGGTCATCACGCCGACCTGGCACCTGCAAACCGAGGCGATTAAACCCTCAGCCGATCCCTCAGCCGACGCAGGCACAGCGGCGCGCATCATGATCATCCTCGATCCGGGACTCGCCTTTGGAACCGGCAGCCATCCCACCACCCGCCTTTGCCTGCGCTGGTTGGATCAGCACCTGATCGCCGGCCAGAGCGTGCTCGACTATGGCTGCGGCTCGGGGATTCTGGCGATTGCAGCCGCCAAGCTGGGTGCCAGCCGGGTGTTTGGCGTGGATATCGACGAGCAGGCGATTCAATCGAGTCGCGACAATGCTCGGCAGAATCACGTCACAGCCGACTGGCGCTCAACCCGCCAGTCAGCACCACCGGCCTGTGATGTTGTGCTTGCCAACATTCTGGCAACGCCGTTGAAGCTATTGGCACCGATGCTTGAATCCTTGGTGAATCCCGGCGGCCGCCTGGTATTGGCTGGACTGCTTGAGCGGCAAATCGGCGAAGTCAGCGACTGCTACCCGAATGTTCGCCTGGCACCCTTTGCAATTGAAGACGGCTGGGCTTGCCTGGCTGGCGGTCGGTAGAATAACCGTCCATGGCCCTGGCAACTACCTGTACCAAGTGCAACACCAGCTTTCGAGTCGCGCCTGATCAATTGGCGCTACGCCGTGGCATGGTGCGTTGCGGCGTCTGTCAGAACGTATTTTCGGGCATGGCTAACCTGCGCCATGTCGATGAAATCCTGCGCCAGCGAGGTGGCGCGCAAGCGGCTGCCGAACAAGCCTTGCCGCCCCGTGCGTCGATCAAGCCGCTGGTCAAGCCGGCCGGGTCCGGTGATCAGAAGAGCCGCAACGCACCGAACACCTTCGCACAAACCGATCTGCGAACGGCATTTTTTCTTCCCGAAACCGTCTTCGGCCCGACCACCGAAATGGTCGCCGAGGGCGAAAGTTTTCTCTCCGAACCGGCCGCCGTCCCGCGCTCCATTCAGCCACAACCGGGCCAGTCGTCTGCGTCTGCGTCTGCCTCGACTGCCGTCGCCGACGGCATTGTGGCCGCCAAGGACGATGCCGCGAGTATCGCGCTGCGTCAACCAGGGCCAGACACACGCATTCGTTGGGCACAAGAAGCCGCGCAGGTCAATGCCAGCACTCAAGCGCCATCGCCTGAAACAGCGCCGGCCAGCATTAGCAGCGATCGGCGCAAGCGCGGTTCACGTCGGCGCAGCAGCCAGGAACGGGATCGCAGCGATGAGGCGATCGCCTATTTCGAACCCGAGGCCAGTGTCGGCGGCTATAACAGCCGATCACAGGCCTTCGGCTGGCTATTTTGTGTGTTCGCTGCCGGGTTGTTGGCGATCCAACTGGTGATCGGCGCGCGCAATTCGTTATCGAGCAACTTTCCGGCGTTGCGCACACCGCTGCAATGGCTTGCCAGCCCCTTGGGCTTAACGGTCGAGGCACCACTCGATCTGCACGCGTTAACGATTGAATCATTCGAGCTTCAAGCCGGTGATTCACCGGGCCTCTTAACGCTGTCCGCGTTGCTGCGCAATCGCGCCAGTCGTGCAACCCAGTGGCCCGCGCTCGAAATTGTATTAACCGATGGGCAAGGCACCCTGCTGGTACGCAAGGTTCTGTTGCCTAAAGATTACTTTGCGGGACTACCCGCAGCGGCCACCCGTCAGGTCGAGTCGGGTATTGGCGCACGCGCCGAGCTGCCCTTGAAGTTATCGCTCGAAGCGCGCGATCTTGCCGCCAGCGGTTATTCGGTTACTTTGTTTTATCCCTGAGGATTTATTGTTCATGACCCGTCGTGTATTAATCAGTGGTTCGGTTGCGTTCGACACCATCATGGTGTTTGATGGTCATTTCAAAGATCACATCCTGCCGGATCGCGTGCATATGTTGAACTTGGCGTTCCTGACCGAGGACTTAAAAAAAGTCTACGGCGGTTGTGCCGCGAACATTGCATTTAATATGCAGGCGCTCGGCGGCGAGCCAGTGATTCTGGCCACCGTCGGCAAGGATGCCGATGCGTATCTCGCACATCTGCACGGGCTGGGCATCGACCTGTCTTTAGTGCACAAGCTGCACGACAGCTTCACCGCGCAGGCCTTCATTACCACCGATTTATCGGATAACCAGATCATCGCTTTCCATCCCGGTGCGATGAACTTCGCCCATCAGATCGATGCCACCAAAGCACTGCCGGCCGCCTTCGGCATCGTCGCGCCGAATGGCAAGGAGGCGATGCTGCAACACGCGGCGGCCTTCAAACGCAGCAAGCTGCCGTTTATCTTCGATCCCGGTCAGGGTTTGCCCATGTTCGATGGTGCCGAGTTGCGCGACCTGATCGATGCCGCCGATGCCGTCGCCGTCAACGACTACGAAAGCAAGCAGTTAGCCGAGAAAACCGGCTGGTCCGAAAGCGAGCTGGCTAGCAAGGTCGGCGTGATGCTGGTAACGCGCGGTGGCGAAGGCTCAAGCTTGTATCAGCACGGCCAGACGCACACCATTGCACCGGTTGCGATCAGCAAGGCGCTGGACCCGACCGGCTGTGGCGATGCCTATCGCGGTGGCTTGCTGTATGGCCTGGCGAGCGGTCACACCTGGCTGGAGTCGGCGCAACTGGGCAGCGTCATGGGTGCCATCAAGATCGAGCATCAGGGTCCGCAAAACCATGCGATTGATCAGGCTGAAGTGACTCGTCGATATCGGGCGACCTACCTGGTGTAATGTTCCGCTGGCCCCTTGGCGGCAAGACAATGGTCAAATCAGAACCGGACGTTTTGAATCAACTCGAGGCCGACATAGACGGCCAGCATCAGGACCATGGGCGACAGGTCGACGCCGCCCACCAGAGGCACTACTTTGCGGATTGGTCCGAGCATGGGATCGGTAAGCTGGTTTAGTGCCGGTTGAATCGGTGCATGGGGATTCACCCAGGACAAGATTGCTTGCAAGAACAGTAGCGCAATCAGCAGTTGCAAGGTCCACTCCACAAGCCAAAGCACCGCGCGCAATACCACCGCGCCGAAGGCCGGCGTGCGGCCACCGTCGAACATCAATGCATACAGCGCTGACACCACCACGGCAATCGTGATCGCGGCCAACACACTGGCCCAGTCAGCCGTGCGGCTCGGCGCAATTAACTTGCGGTAGGGCTTGACGATCCAGTCGGTCACCGCGCTGACAAATACGCTGACCGGATTGTGCGGCGACATATGCTGGCGATGCGCCCAAGCTCGCAACAAACAGGCCACCGCCAACAGGCTGCCTATCGTCCTTAATACCAACCAGATCGCACTCATACTCGAAATTCTCGCATAAAAAAATCCCGCCGCTTTCGCAAAAGCGCGGGATTATCAGGGCGGTGACGTCCTAGAACGTCACCGCGTGCGCAGCTTGCCTTGTGTCGCCACAAGACAAGTTCGCAATTATGGCTTGTTGCCCGTCGGAAAAGGCCATGCAGCCGCCGGATTGAGCGGCTTTGCAGCAGGTGCCGATGCCGCAGGCGCAGCAGTGGCAGCTTTCTTTGCAGTATCAACAGTTTTGTGTGGTCTGCTTTTACCGAAAGAACCTTTAAAACGTTTGCCTTTTGCTGTTTTCTTGTCCCCTC
>JANORY010000870.1:0-1749 GCA_031415535.1 Burkholderiales bacterium
CGCGCGAGCCTGCGAATTTTGTCCGTGTGCAGCGTCAAGTTAGACCAACCACGTGTGTTCACAGTCGGGACCTACGCAAGCTGAGCCAGTGGAAACAGAATCTCGACCGACTCGAACGGTACCGAAACTGAACCGTCTTCCGACTTCTCAACTAGCCCAAGCTCCTCCATTCGAGTCACGTCGGTATGTATGTTCGAGTAGTTTCGCTCGGCTGCCTTCGCCAGCGCGTAAACACTACACGGCCCGACCCGGCGCAACGTATCCAGTAGGTCGAGTCGGGCAGGCGTAAGTTCGGAAAACAAAGTCTTTGCCGATTCGAAGCACAGGTGAAAGTTCGGCTTCGCACCCTTGCGAGACCCTGCTACCTGTTTCGCAGCAGTCCTAAAGATGGCGCCCCTGCGGGCTACTTCAATAATTGCCTTCATCGCTTAACTCCACTTCTCTACATCGCGTCGGAAATCCGCCAGCAACGATTCGACTGTAACAAAGCTGTAAGCCTGTTCGCGACCTTCGACATGCCGGTGATCACCTTTGCCGCGCTCGTTGTCGTACCGAATGCGGTCCACGCCCGCAGCGCCAAAGTACAGACGATACTTGTAACGATGGGTACAGGGTCCGACTGGCTCCGAAAGTTCCCAAATCGCGATCTCGACGATTGAGCCGTCATCGCGAATTTCTTTGGCCTGGGAAATCAGCTTCGATGGCATATATTGCATAGTAGCAATACACGGCACTGAAGTCCACTGTTTTGAGGTCTAACGTCCTATTTCATCGGCGCCACGGCGGCTCGATGAAGATCGCAGGCTCGCTGGTGAACGCCGTGGTGTCCGATGCAAATAAAAGTTAGACCACACCGCCGCTCCATTTCTTGGCGAGGGTGGTCACTCGCTCGGACACGCCCCACGAACCCGATATCTGTGGATTCGATTCGTCGGCCGCACGTATTCTTGAAGCAAAAGTTGCGTCCCAAACTGTGAGTTGCTCAAGGTAACCTATTCGCGTCTTTGCCGCCGCAAAACTCCCACTGTCCTCGAAATGACAGACCAGAACTTCAGACATGCGTCGCTGACTTTGCTTATTCTTTCGGTAGGCGTCGAAGAGTTCTTGAGCTAACGCTGCGGCGGTCTTTCCGTGGCCGGTGAACGCCTGAAATCGCCCGATGAAACCATATGGGTCTTGGCCGAACCGGACCGCGAAAACCGGAAGCCCCCTGCCCATGGCGAATCCGATTTCTTGGTCAGTCCAGTTACTAAGGTGAAACTTCGGATGCAGGAGTGCGACCAGCGAGTCCGCCGTCGATACCCCAAGCTCGATCTGCGCCTGCCACTCTAAAGTTGGTTCAATGTCATTGTGAGCAACAAACGCTGTAATGCCGAATCCTAGCAGTGCCTCCTGTAGTTCTGCAGCAAACACTTTTTCCGACGACAAATGGGAGACGAAAAGGCGAAACATTCGTTTCCGCCAGAAAGGAGGATCGGCGCCTGGTTTCGGCGCCTCTTCGAATATATATCCCACGTGTTGTGCGAGTTCAATTAACGAGGTGTCCGAAGCACCTTTTGTCATTTGAAGGACATACGCACTTCTTTCACCTGTCCACTCATCCGATGTCGGAAGATTAAACTGGGCGAGCGTAACATCAAGCAACGACCAGTCTTCCACAGACAGACGCGCGCTGATTTCCTTCAATAGCGAGACGCGTTGCGACGGTGTCAACAACGTCGTCTCCTGGGTCTAATGTCTAAATTAGTC
>JANORY010000871.1:0-3582 GCA_031415535.1 Burkholderiales bacterium
GAGCCGTACACCCTCGACGAGCGCGGTGTTTTGGCAACAATTCCACCAGTCGTTCACCGACTGACTCTCAATTCGGGCGCATTGTCGGCAGCTGTCGGCCGCAGTAAGTGCAAAAACGCCGTTTGAATTTCCTATCCTCACGAATTTCGTCGTCACGGCCGATCACCGGATCGAGCTTGCCCTGGCGGGCGCGGTCGGTCAGATCAATGCAATACTTTTTCAGCGCCTCGCGCTGGCCCTCGGCTTCGGCACTGCCGACGGTCTCGCCGCCGCGCTTCGCGTCGATCGCGGTATCCAGCGATTTGCGGTTCATGCCGGCTGCGCGCACGATCCGCCCGCCCTCGCCCTTGTCGTCGGCCAAGGCCGATTGGAATTGGGTGGTTAATTTGTCAGCCCGCATTCGTGTTGTCTCTCAGAGAAGTCGTTCAAAATCAGTTCAAAAATCTGATACAAGTTCAAAGCCCGGGTTCATTCAGTGATTACCCACCGTCCGGACTTGAGGACCGAGCGTCGATAATTCAAGGGATAATGCCGGCCCGATCCGAACGCAACCTTGAGCTGAATCATGTCCAAACTCTTCTCGCCAATCAATTTACGCGGTTTAACCCTGCCCAACCGGATCGTCGTGTCCCCCATGTGCCAGTACTCGGCCATCGACGGCTGCGCCCAGCCCTGGCACCTGGCACACATTGGTTCGATGGCGATCTCGGGCGCGGGCCACCTGCTGCTCGAAGCGACCGCGGTCGAAGCCATCGGCCGGATCACCCACGGCTGCCTGGGGCTGTACGACCAAGCCAGCGAAGACGCGCTGGCGGCGGTCATCAAGGCGGTGCGCGGCTTTAGCGACATGTCGATCGGCATTCAGCTCGGTCACGCTGGCCGCAAGGGTTCGAGCGCCCGGCCCTGGGAGGGCGGCCTGCAGATTCCAATCGAGCAAGGCGGCTGGCTGACTCCGGCGCCCAGCGCCACCCCGCACAATCCACACGACCAAGCGCCGCAGGCGATGAGTCTGGCCGATCTGGCGAAGCTTAAACAGGCCTTTGTCATCGCCACCGAGCGCGCGCAGCGCCTGGGGCTCGAATCGATCGAAGTACATGCGGCGCACGGCTATCTGCTGCATCAGTTCATCTCGCCGCTGGCGAACTTGCGTAGCGACCAATACGGCGGCTCGGTCGCCAACCGAATTCGCTACCCGCTTGAGGTTATCGAGGCGATGCGCCGCGCCTGGCCCGTCGACAAGCCTTTGGGCGTGCGACTGTCGGCCAGCGATTGGGTCGACGGCGGCTGGGGCATCGAGGGCTCAATTGAATTCGCCGGCCGCGCCCGCGAACTCGGCGTCGATTGGATCGATGTCTCGAGCGGCGGCGTATCACCAAAACAGAAAATCGCCATCGGCCCCGGCTACCAGTTGCCCTTCGCCGCCGCGATCAAGGCCAAGGTAAACATGCCGGTCATGGCGGTTGGCCTAATCACCACCGCGTCGCAAGCCGAAGAAATTCTGAATTCAGGCAAAGCCGACATGGTGGCGCTGGCCCGCGCGATGCTGTACGACCCGCGTTGGCCCTGGCACGCGGCCGCCGAGCTGGGCGCTACGGTGAGCGCACCCAAGCCCTATTGGCGCAGTCACCCGGCCGCGCAAAAGGGCTTGTTTGGCGAGGCCAAAACCGGACAGCGCTAAACCTGAATCGCCACGGTCTCGGGCGTTCAGACGAAGCGCTTCGATGGCCCAGGCGGGCTCGAGCGCATCGACTCGTCTGGCGCTACCAAGCCACCTGATCATCCGAGCCGCCAAACGCCGCTGGAAATCCTTTGAAATGCGGCAACTTGTCGACCACTGGATTCATCGCTTCATTGCAGTTAATGTGGAACTGCGCGTTGAAACTGCCCGCCGGCATCAGATGGCCGACGATGCCACGCACGCCCATTCCAACGGGTTGGCCAAACAGCAAAGTGCCACAGTTGCCGCAACGGGTGCGCGGATTGGTCTTCAAGGCCCAGGTAAAGGTTTTGCCCTCGGTCACTTCAACGGCTTCGCTCGGGAATATCGCGTACGGCACGTAGGCACCGCCGGCAATTCGCTGACAGTCGTGGCAATGGCAGTACAGTTGTGCTACCGGTTCGCCGGTGAGGCGGATTTTGACTGAACCGCAGTGACAATTGATCATCGTTGTTGCCATCGCTACTCCCTGGTTTGATTTTTGTTTGAGCCAACCTGCGGCGCGAAGTTAACACGGATTGGCGGTGCCGATCAATCAGCGAATAGACTTGGACGCAGGCGCTTCCTCAGCCGCTGGCACCGGGATGCTATGGCCAGAATCGGGCCAAGCTCAGGCCACCGCGCAGCGGCATTTGCCCACGCGCGGATGCCCTCACCCATTCAACAAAATCACTACCCCAACCACCACCAAGCCAATCCCAAACCCTTCGCGCCAGCTTGTGCCTTGTGCAAACAATTTGCGCGACAGCGCTTGCGCAAACAGAGTTTCGACCCAACGTCCACTCCGGCGTGATGCACTGATCATCTTCGCTAAAAACAAAGAAGTCACGGAGAAAGAATCTATCCTCTGACGATACTGAAGTAGTGTTTCTCACCAGTGTCTGCCTGCCTTGCGTCAACCGGGTGACTTCCTCGGAAACATAGTAGTCGAGGCCCTTGAACGTTATTCGTCCGGATCGGTCAAGATCGGCTTTGCCGGGAATTCCCGCGATCAACGCTTTCGTAAACGCGCCGTTGCCCCATTCATCTTTTTCCTCTGATTGCTGTCTGCCCGAGTTCGAAGCAAAGACAATAACGCCGTTCTCGGAGGAGGCTAAGTCATTGGACAGCCGAGCCAACTCGCGATTGGTGCCGCGCAAAGCGCCGGCAACATTACCCGCGAAACAGGTGTCGACAAAGAACAGCGCCTTACCGCGGATGCGCGCCAACTTTTGCCGAATTGTCTGCTCAGGAACCGCCGTAGCAGTCAGGCGATCGTGCAGGCCGTCGAATGGCAAAAAGTAGTATTGGTCGGCGGCTTGATTCAATCCATGCCCGGCTAGAAACAACATGCCGACATCGTTGCGGCCGGCCGAGTTTCCGAGCCAATCAAGCCCCTTCAGAACGGCTTCACGAGTTGCATCGCGATCGGTCAGTACGCGCAATTCCACCTGGGTGTAAAGACCGCCCTTATGCTTTTGCATGGCGGCCGCGAAGTCACGCGCGTCTTTTGCCGGCAGCCCGCGACGGTACTCGTCGCGTTGATACTGGCTGACACCGATCGCCAACAAGTAGAGCGTCGATCTTGATGCATCGCTGTCTGACAGTTTTGGCGCGCTTCGCGCAAGCGTGGATAACCCGCTGAGTGGCGTCGCAGGGATTGGCGTTGGTCAAACGCGGAGTGAAGCATTTTTTTGGCTAGACACAACCCCACATTTACAGTGATGTGGGTTGATTGGGAGATGCGAACCATGAGCCGACTGACCATTGACGTGACCGACCAACAGCACCAAAGCCTGAAAGCGCTGGCGGCGCTGCAGGGCAAGACCATCAAACAATACGCCATCGAGAAGCTGTTTTCCAGAATAGACGAGGAAATAGCCCTT
>JANORY010000872.1:0-4722 GCA_031415535.1 Burkholderiales bacterium
ACGAAACACAATATCGACGGCCGGCCTGCAACCTAATCTTCAATCGGAACACCACTCCCACGGCGGTTCGAACGATGGTGAAGGGCGGGGTTAAGGTCAACGACGACGGGAGTACTTGGCCGCAAAGCGCTGAACCCGGAAACCCGACTTGTTTTTTCGCAAGCTGCGAATAAATCAGCCCTTTAGACTGAGCTTCATGACTGCAAGAACGTTATCGTTCCCCGAGCACCGCCAACGAATGATCAGTGAGGCGGCGTATGGTCGCTGTTCACCGAGCGAGGTTATCAGGACGGCTACGACATCGACGATTGGATTCGCGCTGAAGTCGTGCTGTTCAGGTGAGGGCGCTGCGTCGAGCGGTTTGAACTCCAAGCGCCGCTTCGATGGCCTGATCGACGTCGTTTAGCAGCACGAAGCAGATGCCGTCTCGGGCCGACGACGGGATTTCATCAAGATCTTTCTCATTTCGCTGCGGTAAAAGGATCGTTCGAATCCCTGCCCGTATCGCTGCGAGAACCTTCTCCTTGATTCCGCCTACCGGCAACACCAGACCCCGCAGGCTCACCTCGCCGGTCATCGCCAGTTGACCCTTGACGGGCCGGTCGGTCAATAACGAGGCCAGCGCAACAAACATTGCCACACCGGCGCTCGGCCCATCTTTCGGTATCGCACCGGCCGGAATATGGATGTGGATATCAACTTGCTCAAATACCGAGAGGCCGATTCCCAAGATAGCCGCACGGGTCTTGACCAGGGTTAGTGCCGCCTGTGCACTTTCTTTCATGACGTCGCCCAGTTGACCGGTCAATATCAGCTTGCCCGATCCACCGACCCGTGCAGCCTCGATAAACAGGATGTCACCGCCGACCGGGGTCCAGGCCAGCCCGGTTGCGACTCCGGGCATCGAGGTACGCAACGCCACTTCATTTTCGAAGCGCGGCGGCCCGAGGATCGCGGCGAGGTCTGAGGACTCGACTCGGACATTGTGATGATGTCCCTCGGCGATCTGCATCGCCACACTGCGCATCACCCGACCGATCTCGCGCTCGAGATTTCGCACCCCCGCTTCGCGAGTGTAGTCGGCAATAATTGTGGCCAGCGCCGGATCGCCGATCTCGCACTGGGCGCCGGTCAACCCGTTCGCTTCGAGCTGCCGTTCCAACAGATGCCGACGGGCAATCTGCAACTTCTCTTCCTGGGTATAGCCCGGGAGTTCGATGATCTCCATCCGATCGCGCAAAGGCCCGGCAATGGCGTCCAGTTGATTTGCAGTCGCAATAAAAAGCACCCGGCTCAGGTCAAACGGTAACGCCAGGTAGTTATCGCGAAAGCTGTTGTTTTGTTCGGGATCCAGCACCTCCAGTAGCGCGGCTGACGGATCACCTTGGTGGCTGGCGGAAACCTTGTCGATTTCATCGAGCATCATCACACAATCACGCGCCCCGGCCTTTCGAATCGCCTGAATGATATGGCCAGGCAGCGCGCCAACGTAGGTGCGACGATGGCCACGGATCTCCGATTCGTCATGCACGCCACCCAAACTCGCCCGAACAAAGGCTCGGCCGGTCGCACGGGCAATGCTTTTGCCCAACGAGGTCTTGCCAACCCCGGGCGGCCCGACAAAACACAAAATCGGGCTGTGTCCGGTGGGATTCAGCTTGAGTACCGCGAGAAATTCGAGAATTCTTTTTTTGACCTTGGCCAGTCCGAAGTGGTCAGCTTCAAGCACCTGTCGGGCTGCCGCGATGTTGATCTCTGGCGTCTCGGCGATCTTCCACGGCAGCTCGGTCAGCAACTCAAGGTAAGTGCGGATCTGCGAGGACTCGGGTGATGCATCCGGGGTGCGCTGCAAGCGCTTTAACTCCTTTAGCGCCTGTGCTTCGACTTCTTCGGGCATCTCGGCCTTGGTAATCGCTTGTGCAAGTTCTTCAAGGTCGGCGCCGCTTTCACCGTCTTCACCGAGTTCGCGCTGAATGGTTTTAAGCCGTTCCCGAAGCATGAAATCCCGCTCACGGCCTTCAAGCTTGGACTTGGTGCGTTGATCAATTTCGTGAAACAACTTCAAGACGGTGAGACGATGAGCCAAAAGTTCGTTGACTTGTACCAGCCGTTTCTCAACGTCTAGCTCCTCGAGGAAGTGCTGCTTGACCTGGACATCAATGTCAAGTTAGTTGGCAACAGCGTCCGCCAGCAACCCGGTCTCGGTGATTGACTCAATCATTGCAACCAGCTCTCTGGGTGCGCCGGGTATCAATGAAAGCACCTCGCTTGCCTTGGTTCGAAGCTGCAAGGTCAATGCTTCAACGGTGGCGGTCTTTAACGTTACCTCTTCGATACGCTCGATACGGGCGATCAAAAACGGCTTGTCATCCAAAATCTGCAGGGTCCGAAACCGCTGGAATCCGCGGCAGATGGCATGATGCCCGCCATCCGGAGAGGCGACATATCGAAGCACGGTCGCCAAGGTGCCGACCGAGAACAAGTTGGCACTATCGGGACTTTCGTCTTCGGCACTGCGCTGCAGCAGCACACCAATCGGGCTTTCATTCTTGATTGCGTATTCGATGGCTGCAACCGAGACCGGTCTGCCAACCGCAATCGGAACGATCAACTCGGGAAACATGACCAGATCGCGCACCGGGACGATCGGTACCTGATCAGCCGCCAGCAGGGATTTCGGTTCCGCCGCCACGACCGATGTCCCGGATTCGGTATTCATGACGTGCCAGCCGAGCGCTGAAAATTCAGAAACAGGCAACCGTCATGTACCTGCTGCGAAACCAGCCGGAATGCGCCCTCCGGCAACGTCACCCGGCGCTCGAAAACGCCGTGAGGAATCTCAAATCTCAGCAGTTGTGTTTGCTTCGAGAGCGCGGGCAACGACCGCTCCCCGCTGATCTGAATGAGGTTTCCGGAAAACTCGATCTGGATATGCTCTGGAGCGACGCCAGGCAACGCGACGATCAACAACAGCGCCTCGTCGCTGATCAGCATGTCGACGGGAGCTTGCCAGTTGGCGATCGCGCGACGCGGGCCGGAGCCGATTTCAAAGAATTGCCGTTGCATCTGCTCGGCACGTTCAAGCATGGCCAAGGCATCGGCCCACATCCAGGATTTCAATTCACGCATCGCGAATAACCCTCTCTTACAAACACAAATTATCCAGGTCTGCGGGAACTACCGAAGTGTGGTGCCGCGCATCTGGTCAACCGGGCCAAACCACCTCCTGGCCATCGCCAGCAACTGCCCGTCACTGATTCGGTCTGAAGCTTCCACGCCCAGCACCTTGGAGCGCAGCGCCGGCTGATAGGCCTCGAGATAATGAATGAACTCGTCCTGGTGATCGATCCACACCACAACATGCGAATAGTTCATCAATATCCTTGAGATTGGGTCGACAACGCGGTCCTGGCACCGCGAATACCTGTGCAGCTTCAGGCACTCTAGCCGTGAGCGCTCCGAACGGTCTTGAGCAAACGCAAACTTCGCTGCTGGCACCGCCGATCGAGCCGACCCGCTGCGGCCAAACATATCGAAATATCGGTCGACGTGACGGCTTGCGCATTGCACTGAAGCTCGAATTCGCGCCGCCGTGTGGAAGTGCGAATCGGCAACCTTGCGCCTTGGACAACCTGTGCATGTGCTGATTGCCTACGGAACCTCACTGGTACGAGACGGTCGGGTCTATTTCTATGACGACATCTATGGCTATGATCGCCAGCTTGATGAAGCCCTGCGCAGCATCGGCGGCTAGCCGCCGGTCGCTGCTGGCGAAACACACTTTTCGATTTAATGCGACATCAGTACCGGTACTGTCATCGTATCCAGCAGCTTTTGCGTCACACCCCCCAAAATCAATTCGCGCAGGTAGGAATGACCGTAGGCACCCGTAACGATCAGATCTGAACCAAAATCGGCCGCACGCGAGATGATCGCATTTCCTACATCGATATCGACCTTCTCGGAATGAACCGACACTTTGACCGCATGGCGCGCCAGGTACAGGGCAATCTCCGCGCCGGGTTCCTCGTCGTCCCCCCAGGGGGTTCTGCGCGAATTGAATACCAACAGATCAACCTGCTCTGCCTGTCTTAACAAAGGCAAAGAGTCGGTCACCGCTCGCATTGATTGGGGGCTGTCGTTCCAGGCAATCAGAACTCGATTTCCCGGTGTCTTGCACTGACCCGCATACGGAATCACCAAGACCGGCCTGGCCACGCCCATCAACAGATAGACCAAGCCCGGCATGTTCAGTGTTCGAAAGTCGAACGCCTCCCGGCTCGGTTGGCCGACAACGATCAGGTCGCTGTAGCGTCCATGCTCAAGCAATGCTGTTTCAACTGCGGACGGCACCACCCGGGACTCGGCTGGGCGAAGTTGTTCGCGATCCGTATAGGTGCGAAACACTGCAACCGCCTGATTGGCGCTGTCGCGCATGGAATCGGTAACGGTGCCCATGAACGCGCCCGCAAAGGGCACCTGCGCATGGCCGGGAATCGGAATCGCGCCGCTGGCCGCCAAGCCGATCAAATGGGCATCATGCCGCGTGGACAACTCCGAAGCAATCGCTATCCGTAGCTTGGCTCGCTCCGAACCATCAACATGAACCAGGATGTTTGCAATCGTCATTATGTGCTCCTATAGGAATTTTCCTACGCTTGAAAGGCCATCTATCCGAATCAATATTCAGTGCTTGGCCGATAGTGCACGGCCGCGCCAAAG
>JANORY010000873.1:0-8258 GCA_031415535.1 Burkholderiales bacterium
GAATAATCGAGGCATCGGCGGCAACCGCGTAGACCACCATGGTGATCGACGGCGGGATCAGGATGCCCAGGGTGCCAGCGGTCGCCAGGCTGCCGAGGGCGAGGCGTTCGTCATAACCTCGGCGCAACAACTCAGGCAAAGCAACCTTGGCAATCGTCGCGGTGGTCGCGGCCGACGACCCGGACACCGAACCGAAAATACCGCAACCGAGGATAGTGGTGTGCATCAGCCGGCCTGGCACGCGGTTCAGCCAGGGCGTCAGGCCTTCGAACATTTGCTCAGACAGTTTGGTGCGAAACAAAATCTCGCCCATCCAGATGAACATCGGCAGCGCGGCAAGCTCCCACGAGGCATTCGATTCCCACAGCGCCGAGAATAAGGTCTGACTGATTTGTTCGGTTGACTTGGAGGTGAACAGTGTCATGCCGAACCAGCCAACCATGGCCAGTGTCAGCGCGATCCAGACGCCGCCAGTCAACAGAATCATCATGATGACGAGCAGCAGCCCGCCGATTTCAACGACCGACATCAGACGTCTTCACTGAAGTCACCGCGCGCGTGACGCTCTTGCACCGCCCGCACGTAACACGGTGTCTCGCCGCGCAGCACGGCGTACAACTCCTCGGCTACCGCACCAAACAACAACCAGGCGCCCAAAACGAAGCTTGATTGCGGAATCCAGATTGGAATGACCAGCAGCCCGCCTGCCATGTCGCCGCCAGTCCAACTGCCGTAGACATAGGCGGTGGTCGACACGGCCAGATAACCGACAAAAACCGTCGCGATGCTCAGGCTGAAGAGCTCAAACCAGCGTCGGGTCGGCGGCGATAATTTACTCAGGAACAGTTCAACGCGGACAAAATCACCACTGCGAAAGGTATGCGCCAAACCAAAAAACGCCGCCGCAGCCGTCAACCAGGAAACAACGTCCTCCCAACCGCCGGTGCGCAGTCCGAGTTCGCGCATCGTGGTGGTTGCCAGCATCGAAACGAAGATCGCAAATACAAAAAACGCCGCGAGATAACCCGCGGCGTCGTAGAGGCCGTTTAGTGCGCGGCGCATTACTCCTTGTTGAAGGCGTCGACCAGCACTTTACCGTCCGGGCCGGCCTTCTTCAACCAGTCGTCCAGCATGGTTGAGCCGACTTGTTTGAGGTCGGCCGTCAGTTTGGCCGGTGGTGCCAGAATTTTCATGCCTTTTTCAGCGAGTGCCTTCTTGTAAAAATCATTCTTTTCCTCGGACACCGTCCAGCCGCGCTTTTCGGCTTCAGCACCCGCCTTCAACACGGCGTCCTGGGTCGGCTTATCAAGCGCGTCGAAGGCCTTCTTGTTCAGCAGCACGGCGTTTTTGGGCAACCAGGCCTGAGTGTCATAAAAGTATTTGATGTGCTCATAGGTCTTGGAGTCATACCCGGTTGAGCCCGACGACATATACGATTCGACGGCACCGGTGGCCAAGGCTTGCGGCAACTCGGCGGCTTGAATGGTCACCGGCTGCGCGCCAATTAGTTCGGCGATCTTGGCGGTGGACGGGCTGTAGGCGCGCCACTTGATCTTGCGCATGTCGGCGACGCTGGCAATTTCCTTCTTGACGTAAATACCCTGTGGCGGCCACGGTACCGAGTACAGCAACATCATGCCCTGGGCACCGAGCATTTTCTCGAGTGCCGGCTTCTGAATGGTGGCCAGCCGCTGCGCATCCTTGTAGCTGGTGGCAAGAAACGGCATACCGTCGAGTCCGTACAGTGGGTTCTCGTTTTCAAAATTGACCAGCAGAATTTCGCCCAGTTGCGCTTGGCCGTTCTGTACCGCGCGCTTGATCTCCGGTGCCTTGAACAACGAAGCATTGGCATGAACCGTGATTTTCAGCTTGCCGGCGGTCGCTTTATCCACATCATTGGCGAACTGAACCAGATTTTCAGTATGGAAATTGCCAGCGGCATAAGCGGCGGGCAGGTCCCATTTGGTTTGGGCCGAAGCGGGGTGAGCGGTAAAAATCGCAGTGATTGCGAGGGCGAGTGAGCCAAACTGTTTCATTAAGCCTCCGAAGCAATTATTGAGTTATGGTTTTGTTACAACGAACAGGTCGGCGCAAAGTTTACGTGGCCGGCTCGCGCGAAGCAAAGCTGGCCTCAGAAAATTGCGCTTCAATGGCTCGGATGCTAAGTTTTACAGGAATGTTTTGTCAAGGATTTCTTGATGATATATTATTGTTTTGTCGGAATTGGCGTTCAAAGGAAAGTGACTCATGCAACAACGCAAGTCGAAACCAAACACTCCGAGCCGCTTGCCGACCAGTGAAATCCCGTTTCGAATCCTGTCGTCGGCGCACCTGGCCGCCGGTCTCGTGCCGGAACTCTCCGAGCTTGAGTTCGGGCTGATTGTGGCCAATAACTCGTTTTCGCGTTGGGTAATGCGTTGTATGGCGGCCGCCGGTGCGCCCGAGCTGACCCATATTGACATTATGTTGTTGCATCATGCGCATCATCGCGACCGCAAGAAAAAACTCGCCGATCTGAGCTTCACCTTGAACTACGAAGACACGCACGTCGTCAGTTATTCGCTGAAAAAGATGGTTGGTATGGGATTGTTGGCCAGCGAGAAATCCGGCAAGGAGGTTTATTACTTTACAACGGCCGATGGTGCGCATCTGGTTGAACGCTATCGCAAGGTGCGCGACCAGTGCTTGCTGCCGGCGGTGCAGTCTGAGATTGCTGACACCGAACAATTGGCACAAGTGGCGCAAGTGCTGCGCATGCTCTCCGGCCTGTACGATCAGGCCGC
Source organism: Burkholderiales bacterium (assembly GCA_031415535.1). Classification (GTDB taxonomy): domain Bacteria; phylum Pseudomonadota; class Gammaproteobacteria; order Burkholderiales; family Burkholderiaceae_E; genus JANLTP01. The sequence continues at coordinate 2,784 of JANORY010000873.1, forward strand.
CCGTGGTGCTGCCTCGCTATGAATACGGACTCATCATCGAAAACCGAAGCGTCGTTGCAGACCGAACCGTCGCCGCAGTGGCAGTTCTGGATCGATCGCGGCGGCACCTTCACCGATGTCGTCGGACGCCGTCCGGATGGCTTCTTGCAAACTGTCAAACTGCTATCGGATAATCCCGAGCACTACGCCGATGCCGCAGTCGCCGGAATTCGTACACTACTTGGCTTAAGCGCCGACCAGCCGATCTCAGCGGAGCAGGTGGCGGTGGTGAAAATGGGCACTACAGTGGCGACCAATGCCTTGCTCGAACGTAAGGGTGAGCCGCTGCTGCTGGCCGTCACCAAGGGGTTTCGCGACGCCTTGCGGATCGCCTACCAGAACCGCCCGAAGTTGTTTGATCGCGAGATCGTTCTGCCCGAGTTGCTGTACCGCGATGTGCTCGAGATTGACGAACGTATTGCCGCCGACGGTACTACCATCAAGACGCTCGATCTGGCGGCCGCCAAAGCCGGGCTGCAGCGAGGTTTTGATGCCGGGCTGCGTTCGATCGCCATTGCGCTGATGCACGGTTACCGCTACCCGCAGCATGAACTGGCTATCGAGTCACTCGCTCGCGCGATTGGCTTCACCCAGATATCGGTCTCGCATAAAGTTTCACCGATGATCAAGTACATCGCGCGCGGTGACACCACTGTGGTCGATGCCTATTTATCACCCGTGCTGCGGCGTTATGTCCAACAGGTGGCCGGTGCAATGCCCGGTGTGTCGCTGCAATTCATGCAATCGAACGGCGGACTGGCCGACGCTCATGCGTTTCAGGGCAAGGACTCGATTCTGTCCGGACCGGCGGGCGGCATTGTTGGCATGGCGAAGGTATCCGAGGCTGCCGGACTGAAGCGTGTCATCGGGTTTGATATGGGCGGCACCTCGACCGATGTTTCACATTTTGCCGGCGAGTTCGAGCATGTGTTCGACACCCAGGTAGCGGGCGTGCGTGTGCGCGCGCCGATGTTGAGTATTCATACGGTTGCGGCCGGCGGTGGCTCAATCCTGCATTTTGATGGCAGCAAATTGCGCGTCGGCCCCGATTCCGCTGGTGCGAACCCGGGTCCAGCCTGTTACCGGCGCGGCGGCCCGCTCACGGTAACCGATGCGAATCTACTATTGGGCAAGATTCAACCGGCGTATTTTCCGGCGGTATTCGGTGCCCAAGGCGACCAAGCGCTCGATGGCGAGGTGGTCCGCAAACAATTTGCAGCACTGGCCAAAGAAGTGTCGCAGGCCACCGGTCGCGCGCTGAGTCCGGAACAAGTGGCGCAAGGATTCATCGATATTGCGGTGGCCAATATGGCCAACGCGATCAAGAAGATTTCGGTGCAGCGTGGCTACGACATCACACGCTATACGCTGACCGTGTTTGGCGGCGCTGGCGGCCAGCATGCCTGTCTGGTTGCCGATGCGTTGGCGATGACCAGCGTCCTTGCACATCCCTTGGCCGGTGTGCTGTCGGCGTATGGTATGGGGCTGGCCAGACAAACCGCAATTCGTGAGCGTTCGCTGGAGTCGGCGCTCGACGTACAGGGCCTGCAGGCGGCCGACGAAGGACTGGCTGATCTGGCGGCGCAGGCGCGTGCTGAACTCATTCGTCAGGGCGAATCGTCAGCGGCGTTGACGGTGCGCCGACGCTTGCAGGTCCGTTATGACGGAACCGACACCAGCCTGGGCGTAGATTGGGGTAGTCTTGAATCGATGCGCGCGCAATTCGAGGCTGCGTACCGTAGTCGATTTGCGTTTCTGATGCCAGCGCGTGCACTGATCATTGAATCGATGATGGTGGAGGCCAGTGGACCCCATGCGGCGAGCACTTTGCAGGCGCTTGACGTATCGACGGCACGCCCGGGTGATGCCCGATCGGTTGTTCCGGCCAACAATCGTGTGCCCATGTTTGTGAATGACGCATGGCAGACGAGCAATCTGTACCAGCGCTGTGATTTGGTGCCGGGGGATCGCATTATCGGGCCCGCGATCATTGCCGAAACGAACTCGACGACTGTACTTGAGCCAGGTTGGCAGGCGTGTATGAGTGAGCGGCTCGATTTGCTGCTGTCGCGCGTCGAAGCCCGCCCGAAGCGCACCGCACTGGGTACCGACGCAGACCCGGTGATGTTGGAAATATTTAACAACCTTTTTATGTCGATTGCCGAGCAGATGGGTTATCGGCTGCAGAACACCGCGCACTCGGTCAACATTAAGGAACGGCTGGACTTCTCCTGCGCCCTGTTTGACCAGGCTGGAAATTTAATCGCCAATGCGCCGCATATGCCGGTGCATCTGGGCTCGATGGGTGCCAGCGTGCAGGCCGTCATTGCCGCCAATTCCGGCAGCCTGGCGGCCGGCGATTCGTATGTGCTGAATGACCCATACGCGGGCGGCACCCATTTGCCCGATGTCACGGTGATTACACCGGTGTTTGACGCGAGTGGCAAAGAGATATTGTTCTACGTTGGTTCGCGCGGCCATCACGCCGATATTGGCGGCATGACGCCCGGCTCTATGCCGCCCGATTCGAAGGTAATTGATGACGAAGGGGTGTTGATCACCAATTTCAAATTGGTCGAGGCAAATCGAATTCGTGAGACCGAGTTTCGGGCCTTGTTGCAAACGGCTACTTATCCGTCGCGCAATCCGGACCAGAATCTGGCCGATCTGCGCGCCCAACTCGCGGCCAATGAAAAGGGTCGCGAGGAATTGCTGAACATGGTCGAGCAGTTCGGGCTGGCGGTGGTTCGTTCGTATATGAATCATGTACAGGATAACGCGGAAGAATCGGTTCGACGGGTCATTTCAGCGTTAAAAAATGGCTCGTTCAGCTTGGCCTTGGATAACGGCGCGCAGATCAAGGTGGCGATTTCTGTCGATCACACAACGCGTAGCGCAATCATTGATTTTAGCGGAACGTCGGCGCAACAAGCGAATAATTTCAACGCGCCGACTGCGGTGACCACAGCGGCGGTTTTGTATGTGTTCCGGACGCTGGTCGATGCCGAGATTCCGATGAACGCCGGCTGCCTGAAACCCTTGCAGATCATTGTTCCGGCGGGCTCCATGCTTAACCCGAAGTATCCGGCGGCGGTAGTGGCGGGTAACGTCGAAACCTCAACTTGTATTACCAACGCTTTGTACGGTGCACTCGGTGTCATGGCCTCCAGCCAGCCGACCATTAATAATTTCACCTTTGGCAATGCGCGCTACCAATACTATGAAACCATCTCGGGCGGTTCGGGGGCGGGCGGACGTTTCGATTCGGAAGGTAAACAGGTCGGCGGCTTTGCCGGCGCTTCAGCGGTACAAACCCACATGACCAATTCGCGTTTAACCGATCCCGAAGTGCTTGAGCAGCGATTTCCAGTGCGACTCGAAAGTTATTACCTGCGGCCAGACTCCGGTGGCCTCGGTCGCTGGCGTGGTGGTGATGGTGGCATACGGACGATTCGTTTTCTCGAGTCGATGACCGCATCCATTTTGTCGAATGGCAGAATTTATCCGGCCTTCGGCGCGGCGGGCGGTGCTGCGGGTGCCACCGGCCGCAGTTATGTACTTCGCGGCAATGGCGAGCGATTGGCGTTGACCCATGCCGATCGAGCCGAGCTGGCACCGGGCGATTGTTTTGTCATCGAGACGCCCGGCGGTGGCGGCTACGGTGCGCCTGATTAGCTTGACACTGCCGATTACCGTTAACTGCTTATACTAAAGGTCCAACGCATCTGTGAGACTCTTTCAGGCACCATTCAAGGGGTTAGCCGGCATGAGCAGAAATACATGAACCAAAACACATGAACCAAACTCGCCGCCGCTCCTTGTCTGGCTGCTGGGTTGCAGTCAGTCTGATTACTTTGCTGGGGCTGCCTCCAGCAAGCCATGCACAGGATTATCCGAGTAAGCCGATACGGCTGATCGTGCCGTACCCGCCCGGTGGCGGCACGGATGTCATTGCGCGGATTGTCCATGAACGTTTGTCGCGGCTGTTGGGACAGTCCGTAATTATCGAGAATCGGGGCGGCGCAGGCGGCTCGCTCGGCACCGAGATGGCCGCCAAGGCCGCTGCCGACGGCTACACGGTGCTGTTCACGCTATCCTCGCATACGATTAACCCGGCGATTTATCCAAAACTCGGCTTTGATGTTGAGCAAGACTTTATGCCAGTCTCCCTGGTGGCGTCGTTACCGCAGATTCTGGTGGCCACCCCCAATTTCCCAGCGAACCGGGTGGCCGAACTAAACGAGCTTGCGAAAGCCAAGCCGGGCAGCCTGAATTACGCATCGGTCGGTAACGGTTCGCCTGGCCATATTGCCGGTGAGATGTACAAGTTGCGCGCCGCAGTCGATATGGCGCATATTCCCTACAAAGGCGGTGGGCCGGCGGTGACCGATGTGATGGGCGGTCAGGTGCCGCTTCTGTGGGTGTCGATTCCGGCGGCGGCGCAATTCGTTAAGAGCGGCAGGCTCAAGGCGCTGGCGGTAAGCACCCGGAGCCGCAGCGCAGTGTTTCCGGAAGTACCGACGATGATCGAATCCGGATTCGCCGACTTTGAAGTGGACTCCTGGTATGCGATGTTTGTTCCGGCCCGCACGCCAGCGGCGGTGGTCACGCGTTTGCATGCGGCGATTACGCAGGTGTTGAAGGAACCGGAAATTCGCGAGCGGCTGCTGGCGCAAGGTGCCGAGGCGGTTGGCAGTACCCCTGAGGAACTGGCCGCAGTAGTTCGTAACGAAATTCCAAAGTGGAAGCGTTTGGTGCGGGAAGCCAACATCGCGCCGTGACCGCATTGGCCTTATTGACCGCATTGACCCTTACCAGCTATCTGGCAACGAGACTCTCCTATGTCGCAAACAGATTCAGTTATTGCAGCGCTGGTTGATCGGGCACGCAGCGCCCAAAGCGCTTATGCACAATATACGCAGCGTCAGGTCGACGAAGTGGTGGTCGCTGCCGCCTGGGGCCTGATGGAGCCAGGACGTAACCGCGAGCTGGCCGAGCTGGCGGTGCGCGACACCGGCTTGGGCGACGTCGAAGACAAGGTCCGCAAGATCTATCGCAATACCCTGGGATTGCTGCGCGATTTGCAGTCAGCAGTGACCGTCGGTGTGATCAGCGAGAACGCGAAGACCGGCATTACCGAGATTGCCCGCCCGGTGGGCGTGGTGGCCGCGATCACGCCGTCGACCAATCCGGGTGCGACACCGGCCAATAAAATTCTCACTGCGCTAAAGTGTGGCAATGCCATCATCCTTGCGCCATCGCCGAAGGGTCACAGCACTGCGGTCAGATTGTTGCAGATGATTCATTTGCAAATGCAAAAGACCGGCATGAGTCGCGAGATGGCCGAAGGCCTGGTTCAAGTGATTCCGGCACCGGTTGACAAGGCGCGCACACAAGCGCTTATGCAGCAAGTCGATCTGGTGGTGGCGACCGGCT
>JANORY010000874.1:0-7042 GCA_031415535.1 Burkholderiales bacterium
CTGGGAGTACTACGCCGGCACCGAAGGCAATGGTGTGACCATGGTGCACGCACTTGATTGGCTGAAATACCCGGGTACCGTCGGCAAGGCGGTGGTCGGCCAATTGCGGATCTGCGATGAGCAGTACCAGTTGGTGCCAAACGGTATTGCCGGTACGATTTACTTCGCCGATGGCCGCGACTTCAGTTATCACAATGATGCGCAGAAGACCGCCGAGAGCCGACATCCGCTGGGCTGGACCACACTTGGCGATGTCGGTTATGTCAACGACGAAGGCTATCTGTTTCTGACCGATCGCAAGGCACATATGATTATTTCGGGTGGCGTGAATATCTACCCGCAGGAATGTGAGAACCTGCTGATCACGCATCCGAAGGTGCTGGACTGCGCCGTCATCGGCGTGCCGAACGACGACTTTGGCGAAGAGGTCAAAGCGGTGGTGCAGCCGCGCGATTTGCGCGATGTCGCCGATGGTGGCCACGCGCTGGCGCAGGAACTGCTTGCCTTTTGCCGCGCGCGACTGTCCGCGATCAAGTGTCCGCGCTCGGTGGACTTCGAGGCCGAGTTACCTCGCCACGCAACCGGCAAGCTCTACAAGCGCGTGCTGCGCGATCGTTATTGGGCGGGGCGCACCAGCAAGCTCGTTTAGGTGCGCCAGCCGCGACAAACGCTTCTTAGACTCGGCTGAGCTTGATCGGCAGACCATCACGCGGCTTGGCAATCGGCGCAAAGGCGTACGACGGTTCATAGTTTGCGGCCACTTGCCATTGCCATTGGCTCAGCAAGGGCTGCAAAATCGCCTTGACCTGCATCTCGGCGAAATGCAGTCCCAGACACATGTGCGCGCCGCCGCCGAACGGTGCCCACTGAAACGGGTGTTTGCGATGCTCGGCTCGGTGAGGGGCGAATCGCTCCGGATCAAAACGATCGGGTTCATGCCACCACAGCGCCGAGCGGTGGACCTGAATCGGAAAGACACTGACCGGTGTACCGGCCGGAATCTTGAAGCCGTGAATTTCGAAATCGCGAAGTGCTCGGCGGGCGATGGTCGGCAGCGGTTGATACAGTCGCAGCGACTCCTTGAAAACCCACTCGATCTCGGTCAGTTTTGCGAGATCGTCGAGCGTCAGCGATGAAATCGATCCTTGTACCTGCGACGATATCAGCACTTGGGCTTGCGCTTCGCTTCGCAATCTTTGCTGCCACTGCGGATGTTTGGCCAGCGCGTAGACCATGGTGGTGATCGCGCTGGTGGTGGTGTCGTGGGCGGCCATCATGATGAAAATCAGATGGTCGACAATTTCTTCGTCACTGTACTGTTGATCCTGCTCGTCGCGGGCTTGACAGAGTTGGCTGAACAGATCGTTGCCAGCAGCGGCTCGGCGCGCCGGAATGCGCTCGCGAATAAAACCGGCCAGTCGTGCCCGTGCCTGCAAACCCTTTGAGTAGGTGCGGCCGATGATCGGCGCACGGATCACGGCAACCGAGGCGGCGACCAGGTCGGTGAAATCGCTGCTGATCTGATCAATCTCGCCGTCCAGTTCCGCGCCCAGAAATACGTCGGCAGCAATCGCCAGAGTCAGTCGTTTGATGGCCGGGTAGAACAACAAGTCGCCGCGCTGCCCCCATTCTGCGATCGCGCGATTCACGCGCGGCGACATGCGCTCGAGGTAACGCGCCAGAGCCTCTTTGCGAAACGCTGGCAACATGAGTCTGCGGTGCCAACGGTGATCCTCGGCATCGCGCAGCATCAGTCCGCGCGGAAACAACTCGCCCAGCACGCGCTCCCAACCGAGACGCGCCGAGAATCTCGCCTCGCGATCGAACAGCACCAGCTCATTGGCCTCGGCGGACATCAGATAGACCGACGGCTTGAACATCCACCAGCCGCGTGACACCGGCCCGCAGCGCGCATGTACCCGTTGTGCGAAGGCCAGCGTGTTCGAAAGGAATCGCGCCTCGCTGACGATCGGCAGATCGCCGGTGCTGGGGATGTGCGCGAGGTCCAGCTTGGCGCGTGCTCGGCCAATCGCCGAGTTAGCTACAGTTACCTGGGTACGGTCAGTCAAGTTAGCAGCGCTCAGTCAAGTTAGCAGCGCTCAGTCAATCAGCGTGAAACATCAAACTAAAGTCCGCCGTTCACAACCAGGGTCTGGCCACTGACCCCGGCATAGCCATTGACCCCCAAGGTCGAGGAAATATTGACGACTTTGCGGACCACCCGCTGGCCGTCGCGCACCAGGCGCAGTGCGATCTCGCGACCAATGCCACGGCCCGAACCGGTGACGATGGCGACCTTGCCGTCAAGTTGTCCCACAACACTCCCCCTTAAATTTAAGCGCTGTATTGCCTAAGCGCTGTATTCAACCAAGCCATTGTTCAGCACAATGATATCGCGCTCAAGTACCCGGCTGCGAAAAGCCGCCCGCAATGTATTGTTGCCAGCCTTGTCCAGGTGCCAGATTTCGGTGCGCAGGGTCTCACCCGGATAAACCGGTGACGAGAAGCGCAGATCCATGCGGCGCAGGCGTGCATTATCGTAAGCGCATAACTGTTTGAGCAAGGCAAAACCGGCGACGCCGTAGCTGCACAGCCCGTGCAGAATCGGTTGTGCAAAGCCCACCGATGCAGCGACCGCCGGATCGGCATGCAGCGGGTTGTAGTCACCGCTCAGGCGATAGATCAAAGCGGCTTGAGGCGAGGTCTTGAAGTCCTCGACCAAATCTGGCGCACGGTTGGGGATTTCGCCCAGACTGCGTGGCTGCGCGCTGGCCGAGGGACCGCCGAAGCCACCGTCGGCGCGACAAAAGGTGGTCGAGTTGATCGAGGCCAGTAAGGTGCCGCTAGCGCTCTCGAACAGATCGCGACGCGAGTAGATCAGGGCGCCCTTGCCAGGACCCTTGTCGATGATTTCCTCGATGACCAGTTGGCCGGTGACCGTACCTTGCGCCGGTATGGTTTTATGGATCGTCAACCCCTGTTCGCCATGCAGCACTGCTTTCCAATCGACACCGGTTTCGGGGTTCTTCAGCCAGAAGCCGGGCGCGGCCAGCACGACCGGCATGGTCGGCAAGGCTTTGAGTCCGTCTTCGTAGACGAACCGCAACTGCTCGCGGTCCAGCGGGTTCTGGCCCAGGCCAATACCCAGCGCGTAGAGCATCGTATCGCGGCTGCTGTAGCTCTTCGTGACCGCTTCGAAGGGCCAGCTCATGAGTTTGTCGTAGTTGATGGTCATTGGATGTCTGCCAGTAGGTGGTTGCGAACCAAAGGGTGACTTCGAACTAGTAGGTGATTCTGGACAAAACTGAAATAATCCGATTTTTGATGTTATCGCGATCGTTGTTATGCACTGTTCAATCATTGGGGCAAGGTTTCATCGGCCCAGCCGTTTGTCGCTGGCGAGCGCAGTGCTCGCGTTAATGCTCGGTGCCTGCAGTGGCTGGCCTTCGGTGCCATCCGCTGCCTGTCCGAGCGCTCAGGCACGTTACTTGACCTGTAGTAACGGTGTGAAGATGCTGAGCTATGAACCAGCCTTCGAGCTGGTTCGATTTTGTGAGCCATTGCAGCAGCTTGAGGGCAAGATCGGTGGCTTGGAGCGGCGTCAGCCGCTCTATGCATTAACCGGCGGCGAACGTGCCATGCAGGTTGGTGCGGCTGGCTGGTTGCTGCTGCCGCGCGAGGCCGATCTTACCGATGTTCCACAGTCGATGGCCGCGTGGTGGAATAATCGAGCCTGCACTTTGCCTACCGCGTTACGACCTTGATTACCGCGCTGCGTCCTTGATTTCGTCGAGCACAGGGCGTAGATACAGCAGAAATTTTTGCGGATCTTCACTCATCGGAAAGTGTCCGAGTCCGCTCATGATGACCGCCTTTGAGCCGGCCACGCTTTGCGCGACCGCCAGCGTGTCGGCCGGTGTGCACGAATAGTCATATTCGCCGGTCAGCAGATAGAGCGGACAGCGGCGGGTATCGATGGCACCGATCCGCTGCCGGATATCGCCATCGAACTTGTAAAAATACAGGTCACCCTTGAACACGCCGGGTCCGGCTTGCATGTAATGCCACAAGGTTTCCCAGCGATGTTGGTCGGGCGCATCCGGGCCGATCAGCCCCGACACCACGGCGGCGCAGACCTCGCCGCCATGGGTGTTGCGATTATTCAGCCAACTGACGTCGTAATAAGCATCAACATGGGCACCGGCTTGCAAGCCGATGGCGGCGCGAAATCGTTGCGGATGATCGAGCGCCAAGTGCAGCACCATTCGCCCGCCAATTGAGCAGCCCATGACGACCGGCTGCTCAAGTGCCAACGCGTCCGCGATGCCCAGCACCAGGTCTCGATAATCATTCGAACTCAACTGATAATCAGCCAGTTGCCAACCGGGGGGCGGCGACGACTTGCCGTGCCAGGGCAAGTCGAAGGCCAGCACACGAAAGTGCTCAAGAATGTGCGGATCGTTTTGAATCGCGCGAAATTGTCGGCTATCGGCACCGGCAGTGTGCAGGCACAGCAGTGGAATACCTCGACCCGACTCCTCGATATAAATGCGATGCTGCTTGCCCAGAAGAGTGCAATTCAAATAGCGGCCAATCACCGCATCGAAGCCGGCTACTTTCGGATTTGGGCCGCGCTCATTCAAAGGCTGCGCACTCATGGTGCGCTCGCAGTACCGGGCCGAAGTGACGCGAGCAGTGCCTTGAAGAAAAACAGGTGCGACATGAACGGTTGCAGGTTGCCTTCAACCTGCAACACTCGGCGCTTGATCAACGCAAACAGGTCGTGATGGCCGGGCAGAGGCCGCGTCTGCCAGAACGCCTGCCATTCGTGCGCGGGCGCGCGCAGTGCGAACGCCCAGGTCGGCATCACGAACGGGCCGCAACTGACCGCCTGAACCTGGCCATCAAGGATGTCGATCAGATAATGGTCGGTGCCGACGCCCAGCAGAAACCGGGTCGTCAGACCACGACCCCAGCGCGCGATTTGAGGATTCGCATTGGCGCGTCGCGCGAGCATTTCGATATCAGGCGGATCGGCAGCGGACATGGCGAATTTCCTTGATTATCGAGCAGTTTACCCGCCGCCAGCTTACCCGTTCTGAAGCTTCGGACGGGCAGGCAACACGGCAGTGCAGGGCGGGCGCGTGTTATCGTCCGCTCTTGTTATGCCCTGCCTACCGATGAGATTTTCCCAAGCCATGAATTCTGCTGAAGTCCAAACCGTCCTGCCGCTTGACCCGAAAGTTGTACAGGCCCTGTCACGGGTATCGAGCGCGACGATTACCACCGTTTTGCTGAAAAAAGGCCTCAGAAACGTCTGGATGCGCGGGCCACAGCCACTGGAGAGCGAATTGCCCCGGCTGGTCGGTCGCGCCTTTACCTTGCGCTTCGTTCCGGCGCGCGAAGACCTTGCCACGCCGGAAAGTTGGTCTTCGCCGAAATCGACGCGCGCCGCGATCGAGGCCATGCCGCCCGGCGTGATTGCGGTGGTCGATTCGATGGGCATCACCGATGCCGGCATCTTTGGCGATATCCTCTGCGCCCGAATGGTCAAGCGCGAGGTGTTGGCGCTGGTCACCGACGGCGCAGTGCGCGACATGGCGGGTGTGTTATCGACCGGCCTGCCGGTCTGGTGTCAGGGCATTGCCGCGCCGCCGTCGGTGGCCGGGCTGACCTTCGTTGATTGGCAAGCGCCGATCGGTTGCGGCGGCGTCGCGGTCTTTCCAAATGATGTGATCGTTGCCGATGATGACGGCGCGGTGGTGATTCCGCAGGCGCTGCTCGATGCTGTCGTTGAAGATGCGGTGGAGCAGGAGGCGCTGGAGAGCTGGATCATGTCTGAAGTTGACAAGGGCAGTGCGCTGCCGGGGCTATATCCGCCAAACGAGTTGAATAAAGCGAGATTTGCGGCGAGCCGCAAGAAGCCCAGCAAGGCGGGGTAGGGTCTGAGTTCGGCTCTGAAAAATGTCGGCGGTGAGTCGGCCTGGGCACCGCTCAAGCTGCCGGTGTTCCGTCGTATCTGGGCGATTGGCCTGACTGCCAATGTCTGCATGGCCATGCATGACGTGGCGGCGGCCTGGACCATGACCACTTTGACCGATTCACCGGCGATGGTCGCGCTGGTGCAAACCGCAGCATCCCTGCCGGTGTTCCTGCTCGGTGTGCCAAGCGGTGCGTTTGCCGACATCGTTGATCGTCGGCGATTTTTTGTCGTGACCCAGTTCTGGGTGGCGGCGGTTGCCTTGCTGTTGTGTTTTTTGAGCCTGTCCGGGTTGCTGAACGCCAGCACCTTGTTGCTGCTGACCTTTGCCAATGGCGTCGGCATGGCGATGCGCTGGCCGGTGATCTCGGCGCTGGTGCCGGAAGTGGTGCCACGCGAACAGTTGCCGGTCGCGCTCGGCCTGAACGGTATTGCAATGAACGCGTCGCGTATCATTGGCCCGGCCTTGGCTGGCGCGGTGATTGCCGGCCTGGGTAGCCAATTTGTCTTTTTGTTGAATGCCGCACTGTCGTTACTGGCCGCGATGGCGCTGATGCGTTGGCAGCGACAACAAAAGGTCAGCGCCCTGCCGGCGGAACGATTCTTCGGTGCGCTACGGGTCGGCCTGCAATATGTCCGGCAATCGCCGCATCTGCACACCATTCTGATTCGGATATTTTGCTTCTTTGTTTTTTCGACGGCACTGACTGCGTTGTTGCCGCTTTCGGCCAAACAATTACCCGGCGGCGGACCGGCGACCTTTACCCTGCTGCTGGCGCTGATGGGCCTGGGTGCTATTGTGGCGATGCTCAATTTGCCAAGGGTTCGGCGCTATTTGAGTCGCGATGAACTGGTGCGCTACGGCACTCTGTTGCACGCACTGGCAACCCTGGCGATGGCGTTCGCACCGAACATCTGGGTGGCAGCACCGGCCTGTCTGGCGGGGGGAATGGGCTGGATTACAGTGGCCAACGCCCTGACTGTATCGGCGCAATTGGCGTTGCCGGATTGGGTCAAGGCACGTGGCATGTCGGTCTATCAGATGGCGCTGATGGGCGGTGC
>JANORY010000875.1:0-1063 GCA_031415535.1 Burkholderiales bacterium
AAAAGGCACCATCGATGCCGCTGAATGGGTCGGCCCCTACGACGACGAAAAACTGGGCTTTAATAAGGTCGCCAAGAACTATTACTATCCTGGCTGGTGGGAAGGCGGCCCGAACCTGTCGTTCATCGCCAACATCAAGTCCTGGGAGGCGTTACCGGCCGAGTACAGGGCGATTTTAGAGGCGGCCTGCAGCCATGCCAACGTCGAGATGATGGCCAAGTACGATGCCCGCAATGGCGCGGCACTCAAGCGTCTGATTGCCGGCGGTGCCGCATTGAAGCCGTTTCCGAAACCGGTCCTGGACGCCTGCTTTGCGGCGGCCAACGAGTGGTATGCCGAAAACGCGGCCAAGAATCCCAAGTTCAAGAAGGTTTATGAACCCTGGCTGCGTTTCCGTAACGATTCAATTGCCTGGTTCCGGGTCACCGAGAATACGTTCGACGATTTCATGGCTTCTGCCAAGAAATAGCTGATTCGAGAGCACTGCGACAGAACAGGAAAAAGCCCCGATTGCGGGGCTTTTTTTTGCCGCTATTTTTTCGCGGCGTCGTCCTTGTCCTGTTGAATCTGTTTCTCAAACGCCTTGGCGGGATCGTCAGCTTCGGATTTACCGGCGTTGGGCGTCACGGCACCACCGGAATCAGCAGCACCCGCGCCACCTGCTGCGCCAGGTGCTCTCGGCGGAACCGGCTCGGCTGGTGCATCGTCGACCGATTGCACCTCGATCTTGATCTTGTCGAGGTCGACATTGAGTTCCTTGTCGAGCCACATGGTCACCATGCCCGGCCAGAAAATCAGAATCGCCACCAGGATCAACTGCAGGAACACCCAGGGTATGGCACCCATGTAGATATCGCTGCTTTTGACCTCCTTGGGCGCAATGCCGCGAAGGTAGAACAGCGCGAATCCGAACGGCGGATGCATGAACGATGTCTGCATATTGACGCAAAGAAGCACACCAAACCAGATCAGATTGATATCCAGTTTGGCGGCCACCGGGGCGAGCATCGGCACAATGATGAACGCAATCTCGAAAAAGTCCAGAAAGAACGCCAGGAAGAAC
>JANORY010000876.1:0-1082 GCA_031415535.1 Burkholderiales bacterium
CTACTTCAACGTCTACGGTCGTAATGAGTCCCACAAGGCGAACATGGCGTCGGTGGCGTTTCACCATGTCAATCAATACCAAACCCAGGGTTTTGTAAAATTATTCGATGCCTGGGATGGCTGGGCCGCCGGTACACAATCACGTGACTTCATTTCGGTCGAGGACGTAGTCGCCGTGAATCTGCATTTTTGGGATCATCCGCAAACCAGCGGTGTATTCAACTGCGGCACGGGCCGCGCGCAACCGTTCAATGATATTGCCGAAACGGTCGTGAATCGCTTGCGACAGAAATCCGGAAAATCGGTGTTGTCGCTGTCAGAATTGGTGTCGAACGGTGAGATTCGCTATGTCGATTTCCCGTCGGCGCTGAAGGGAAAGTACCAAAGTTTTACCCAATCTGATCTCGGGCAGTTGCGTGCGGCTGGCTGTGATCTTGAGTTCGCGACGGTGCAGCAAGGTGTGGCACGTTATGTCGATTGGCTCAGTGAGCAGATCTGAGCAGATCAAAGCAGATTTGATCCGTACACAAGCGGGCGAAATCATTAGAATGCGCGGGTTTCCCCGAATTGCCCTGTCAACCCAAACTCTGTTTTACCGTTTTAACAAACGTCCGGATATCCGGAATTTCCCCTCACAGGAGACTACTGAATGAAAAAATTGTTGCTGGCAGTTGCTGCCTTTATTACTTCGATGGGCCTGGCGTTTGCGGCGGTGGACGCCAATACCGCCTCGCAGGCTGAACTGGAGTCGATCAAGGGCATTGGTCCGGCGATCGCTGCCAAGATTCTCGACGAGCGCAAGAAGGGCTCGTTCAAAGACATGAAGGATCTGGAAGAGCGCGTCAAGGGTATTGGCGAAAAGAACATCGCCGCCATGTCTGCGGCCGGTCTGAGTGTCGGCAAGGGTGGTGCTGCACCGAAGGCAGAGGCCAAGGCTGATGCGAAGAAAGATGCACCGAAGGCCGAAGCCAAAGCTGATGCCAAGAAAGACGCACCAAAAGCCGAGGCCAAGAAAGACGCACCGAAGGCCGACGCCAAGGCCGATGCCAAGGCCGATGCCAAGGCCGATGCCAAGGCCGATG
>JANORY010000877.1:0-2102 GCA_031415535.1 Burkholderiales bacterium
AAATCGCGGCCGCCGGCAACCGGTTCAGGCAACTCGATATCGATCAGGCATAGCGGATCGGTGACCGGCAAACAGCTTTGGTAGGCAACGGCTTTCATGGCATCTCGGGTGGGGGTTCGGCATTCAGGAGTGTGTCCTCAGTGCCAGTGTAGACCGAGTCCTGATTCGCAATCGAACTCCAGACCGATCCCGTTATTCGGTTTTCGCAATAAGGTTCCTGCCAGATGGTACTTGTCAGACGGTTCTTGTAGAACGGTTCTTTGACCTGCACGCCGTTCGCTGCTACAGTTTGCAGCGCTCGAATCGAGCTTGTCAGTTCACACTGAAGGATTAAAGTCTGCATCATGTCAGGTGAATTCATCATTGAAACCCGCAATCTCACCAAGGAGTTCAAGGGTTTCACCGCCGTTAACGGCGTCAACCTGAAAATACGGCGCGGTACCATTCATGCTCTGATCGGACCGAACGGTGCCGGCAAAACCACCTGTTTTAACCTGATCACCAAATTTCTGATCCCAACCAGCGGCAGTATTCAGTTCAATGGTCAGGACATCACCAATAAACCGCCGGCCGATATTGCGCGGCTCGGTGTGGTGCGCAGTTTTCAGATCTCTGCGACCTTTCCTCATCTTTCGCTGATCGAAAACGTGCGCATCGCGCTGCAGCGCAAGCTGGGCACATCGTTCCAGTTCTGGCGCTCGGAGCGCTCGCTCGGATCGCTGGATGCGCGTGCGCGCGAATTGCTCGACGAAGTCGGTTTGTCCGAGTACGCGAGCATGCAGGCGGCCGACTTGCCTTATGGTCGCAAACGCGCGCTGGAGATTGCCACGACCCTGGCGCTCGAACCCGAAATGATGTTGCTTGATGAACCTACCTCCGGCATGGGCCGCGAGGACATTGCGCGCATCGCGGCCTTGATCAAACGAGTAGCCGTGAACCGAACCGTATTGATGGTCGAGCACAATTTATCGGTGGTGGCTGACTTGTCCGATCGAATCACCGTGTTGGCGCGCGGCGAGGTGCTGGCCGAAGGCAGTTACGCCGAGGTCTCGGCCAACCCGGAAGTGGTGGATGCCTATATGGGGACCGGTCATGGCTGAGGCTGCCGTTCAGACTGGCTCGTCGATCAGTGCGCCCTTGTTAAAGGTCAACGACCTGCACGCCTGGTATGGCGAGAGTCACGTATTGCATGGCATGAATTTTGAGGTATTTGCCGGCGAAGTCGTGACTCTTTTGGGTCGTAACGGTGCCGGCAAGACCACCACTATGCGCTCGATCATGGGTATGCTCAAGCAACGCAAGGGTTCGGTTCAATACGACGGCAGCGAGACGGTAGCGCTGGCTTCGAACCGGATCGCCCATCTCGGCATTGCGTTTTGCCCTGAGGAGCGCGGCATCTTCGCAGCGCTTAGTGTGCAGGAGAATCTGGAGCTACCGCCGATCGTGAAGCCGGGCGGGCTGTCGATTGCCGAGATTCACGAGCTGTTTCCACGCCTGAAGGAGCGCGCCAGCAGTCAGGGCACTAAATTGTCCGGTGGCGAGCAGCAAATGCTGGCGATCGCCCGCATATTGCGTACCGGTGCCAAGTTATTATTGCTTGATGAACCGACCGAAGGTTTGGCACCGGTCATCGTACAGAAAATCGGTGAGATCATTCGCTCTCTGAAAACCAAAGGATTCACGATCCTGTTGGTTGAACAAAATTTCCGATTTGCTTCGACCGTTGCCGATCGGCACTATGTGGTCGAGCATGGCAAGGTCATCGAGATGATTCCGAACAATGAAGTGCAACAAAATACCGCCAAGCTGGAGTCCTTATTAGGGGTTTGAGGGACGGCATTCGCAATAATCAATAATGAATGAATAATTCGATAAACTTTTTGGAGTGATATTCATGAGACGCAAAATTTCCATCCTGGCCGCCGCGCTGTCTGCGGCGATCGCCGCCGGGCTTGCCGGCAATGCGGTCGCACAAAGTGACGGCATCATCAAAATCGGCGTGATGAACGACATGTCGGGCCTGTATGCCGATATCGCCGGACCGGGCTCGCTCTGGGCCGCGAAAAAGGCGGTCGAAGACTTCGGCGCTGCTGCCAAGGGTA
>JANORY010000878.1:0-2934 GCA_031415535.1 Burkholderiales bacterium
CCACGCCTCATCGAGTTGGTCTAGCGGCGTCGCTTTGGTCATCAATGCTGACAGCAAGATGTTAGGGTCCAAAATGATTCGCATCGGGCGTTACATTACGCGCGGGGTGGGCTGCGCCATTTCCTGACGAACTGTCGCGCAGGCCTCGTCGATAGCGTTTGTTCTCTGGCCCGAAATGGAACCGCAAGGCATTGAATTTACAGTATTATTACAACTTTAAAGTTCAACTTAATATTTGTGCATGATTCCTCGCCAGGCTCATCAAACCGTCCTTCGCTTGGCCAAGGGATTTCCTATCCTGTTGTTAACTGGGCCACGGCAATCCGGCAAAACGACGCTTGCACGCTTGGCTTTCCCTGACAAGCCCTATGTGTCTCTGGAAAACATTGAGGATCGAGGCTTCGCGCAAAGTGACCCAAAACGGTTTTTGATCCGCTTCCCCGACGGCGCGATCATCGATGAAGTACAGCGCGTGCCTGAACTGTTGTCGTGGCTACAGCAGTGGGTCGACGAACGCAAGCGTATGGCGGATTTCGTGCTCACCGGGTCGGCGCAAATCAACCTGATGGCGGGTATTACCCAGTCGCTTGCCGGGCGCGTCGGGCGGGTGCAATTGCTGCCATTGTCGTTAGCCGAAGCCACGCGAAAGTCGCTGGATGAGACGCTGTTCACCGGCGGCTACCCGGCGCTTTACGATCGCGACTTATCGCCACTGGACTGGTTTCCCAATTACGTGTCCACCTACCTGGAGCGCGACCTTCGTCAGTTGTTAAATGTGCGTGACTTGAACCAGTTTCAACGCTTCGTGCGGATGTGCGCCGCGCGTTCGGCGCAACTACTTAATTTGAGCTCACTAGCCAATGATTGCGGCATCAGTTCAGTTACTGCAAAGCAGTGGCTGTCGGTGCTCGAAACGAGTTATCTGGTGGCGATAGTCCAACCGTATCACCGCAATTTCGGCAAGCGTTTGGTCAAAACGCCGAAGCTTTATTTTCTGGATGTGGGTCTAATGGCATGGTTGCTCGGCATTCGCGATGATGCGAGTATCGCCACTCACAGCACGCGTGGCGCGCTCTTTGAAACCTGGGCGGTGAGCGAGCTAATCAAGCAACGCTTTAATCAAGGGCAGCCTGCGAATATCTATTTCTGGCGCGACAGCCTGGGGCGCGAAGTCGACATCGTTTACGAAACGCCGCAAGGTTTGCAGGCGGTTGAAATCAAGTCGGGTAGCACCTGGACTAATGAATGGACGCAAGGCTTGCAACAATGGCAGTCGATCTCAAAAGAGTCACTCGCACCGTTTATTGTGTACGGTGGCGATGACAGTTTTGAGCGGCAAGGATGCAAGGTCTTGGGTTGGCGTAAGGCAAAAAATTTACGCGACAACTATTGAGCTGGGTTGATACAGTTGGCGGACGGAGGTGCCATGGATATTGACTTTCTGATCGCCGATATTGAGGCCATGCGTGCTTATGCCTTGCGCAACAAGATTCCGATTGATGCCGGCTTGCTGGCGCAGTTGCATGATCTGTTCATCGATCGCTCGAAGCTGCATCAGTCCGGGCCGGCACAAAGTGCCTTCCTTGATGCCTATGGCCGATTAGGTAGGCTGATACCAGTCACGGCACCTGAGATCCGCTCGACCGCGCGGCGATGCCGGCGGCTCACGCCGATGCTACAAGAGGCTGAGTCGCTGCAGGATTTTGCGATAACCAGCGGCAAGGCGATTCCGGACGGTGTGCCAATGGTTCTGGCGTCGACCGCCGCCGCCATCGAATCGGGCATGCCGACCCTGAACGATGAAGTCGCGTTCATCAAAGCCTACCAGTCCCTGACCAAACTGGTAACACCGGTTAGCGCCGCGACCTTGGCCTCATCGCGTTTTGTCTGGCCGAAGCTTGACCTCTCGTTACCCTTCCCCTATTTGGCGCGCGGCTTTCAGGGCATGACGGTCGGACGCTTTTTTCATTTCTTTTTCTTTGTATTGGTCCTCGCTTTGACGGCTTTCGGTTTAAGCATTTTGAAGTCGGGCGAGATCGCATCCAGCGGTTTTCTCGCCAAACAAAAAGCGCTAACGGAATTTCAGCAGCAGGCGACGACCTTGCGCACCTCGCTGGATATGAATCGCAATTCCCTGCTGTTCGTCGAAGCCAGGCCGAACGCTACCTCCGAGGCGCTGGCAGCGGCCCACGCGGCGGTGATTAAAGTGACTTCAGAATTGGACGCGATCAAGGAGAAAACGATCCAGGTTGAGGGCGAGAAGGAAGGCCTGTTAAGCGCTATGGCCGATTGGAAAAACGCTCTGTGCTTGTCGTGGTGGGCAAAATGGGGCTGCATCGACACCCTCGACACGGAAACTGCCGCCAGCGCGATGTTGACGGGCCTGAACAATATCTTCATGCCCCTGCTGCTGGGCCTTTTGGGTGCCTATTCGTTTGTGCTGAGAAACATCAGCCAGGAAATTCGCGAGCACCGGTTTGCGCCGCACTCCTTGCTGCACCACCTGGCGCGTCTGTCGCTCGGCGCTTTGGCCGGCATAGCGGCCGGCTGGCTAATCGCACCAGAGCAGCACGGCCTATTAAAAGCCGTGCCGGCCTGGACGCTGGCATTTCTTGCCGGTTATGGATCCGAGCTGGTGTTCGCGTTAATGGACCGGATCATCACGTCGCTGACCGCAAAACCATAATACGCTGACGGCACCTCGGGCACCGACGGCACCTTGAGTTCGGCAGGTACCGCGGGCGCGGCAAGCTCTTCGGCCGCGGCAGGTGATTCGGGCGGCGCTCGCAGCTCGAGTTGCGCGCGCAATCCGGCAGGTGCCGCAGTTGCCGATTCAAGCTTGATCAGCTCGCTCGCGATGTCCGTGAGCACCTCGCTCGTTCGGGCAAGACAGTTCATGGTGTCGCGCGATCGCTTCGACAGCACCCAGCCGAG
>JANORY010000879.1:0-1470 GCA_031415535.1 Burkholderiales bacterium
AATCATCAGGTACCGGCGCGCGGCTCGATACGATGGGTCGCGACCATGACTCCACAGAACCAGCGTCGAGCCGATCGCCATCAATTCCCAGAAAACGAAAACTGTGATCAGATCTCCGGCGAGTGCTACGCCAATCGCAGAACCTGAATACAAAAATGCAGCCGGCAGTTCCAGAGGGCTTTTCTGGCTCAAAGCGTAGAGTGCCCCACCACTGGCCATTAACGCGAAAATCGTGGCGAACAACCGCGATAGCTTGTCGCCCCGCAAGGGCGTGATGGTGTAATCCAGAAACGGCAATTGCCAAACCGGGCCTTCCGGCACTTGCCAAACCAGCGCAAGCGCAATTAATGGCAGGCCGACCGCTGCCCCTGCACGCGGGGCTCCACGCAACCAGGGCAACAGCGTCGCGCCCAGGAATAGCACGAGTGCCGGGTGAAACACCGAATCAGTCATTGCGTTCGTCGTAGTAGGTATCGGGTCGTTTCAAGATCAGTGCTAATACCTTCGCGACAACGATCATCGTGGCGCAGGCTAGAAAACCGAACCAGGCATTAAAGCCGAACACCGCTTCGACGCCAAAATGTGGCTTCGACTGGACTAGAAGTTCGGCCAAGAAGAGCATTACCAGCAACACGAGGAAACCACGCCAAAGAAACTTCTGATTTTCCGGTTGGTCGAGCCAATGTGATTTATGGTTCATTCTTCAACAGTCCTAAGCTATCCTCAGCGGCCGATCGTCTGCCGCGCCAGATTCAGCAGCACTTCTGGCAGAAAAAAGAGCAGCACGGTGGCACCAGCGGTAGTTATCAGCGCAATCAACATCGGCAGCGGTGCCTCACCATATGCCGAGGAGGTATCGGACGAAGGCACGAAAAACGCGCGATAAATGATCGGCAGAAAATAGCCGGCATTCAACAAAGTGCTAGCGACAATGACAGAAACTGCCAGCCATTGCTGAGCTGCCATCGCACCGGACAACATATACCACTTGGAGATGAATCCTACGGCTGGCGGCAGGCCGATCATCGAAATCGCGCCAATCGTAAATGCGCCCATGGTCCACGGCATTCGTCGGCCGATTCCGTCGAGTTCGTTGACCTCGGTCTTGTGCGCAGATGTGTAGATGGCGCCGGCTGCGAAGAACAGCGTGATCTTGCCGACCGCGTGGGCTGCGATGTGCAAGCTTGCGCCGATCACGGACAGTGGCGCGATCAGGGCTGCTGCCATGACAACATAGGACAATTGGCTAACGGTCGAATAGGCGAGGCGCCGCTTGAGATTGTCTGCGCTGAGCGCAACGATCGACGCCGTTATAATGGTGAATGCCGCCAACAATACCAACCAACTCGTGGGGCTAGCGCCAGTACTGCCGCTCAAGGTGTCCAAGCCGAAGATATAGACAATCACCTTGACGACGCTAAATACCCCTGCCTTGACGACCGCAACTGCATGCAGCAACGCCGACACCGG
>JANORY010000880.1:0-8925 GCA_031415535.1 Burkholderiales bacterium
GTCAGTGACCACGCCATTGCCTTCGTCGGGTCACTGCTCAGCGCAGTCTTGCTCGCAGCTTGCGCCACGCCACCGCAGGCACCGCCGCTGCTGCATTTTCAGGCATCTGCCAACTTGGGTGAGATTCGCTGGACCGAGAAGCCTGTGGTGTTGCTGGGCGAGGTGCATGACAACGCGCGCGGTCATCAACTGCGCACCACTGCATTGGCGGCCTGGCTGGCCGACGGTGCCCGGCCGAGTTTGATTCTTGAACAGTTTGATCGTGAGCAGCAAGCGGCAATTGACAACGCAGTCGCGAGTGGTGGCGACGCGGATGCGGTGATTGCCGCCAGCGAGCAATTCTCGGCCAGTAAATCGGCTTGGCAATGGGCGTTCTACAAGCCGATGATCAATTTGGCGATTCGCCATCGATTGCCGCTGATCGCGGGCAATGTGTCGCGTACCGATACGCGCAAGATTATCGGCCAAGGCCTGGCTGCCAACGGCTTTGTCGGTGAAGTTGCGCCCGACATTCTGGCCGCCCAGGCGCAAGCAGTGGTTGATGGGCATTGCGGCGCGTTGGATCTGACAGCCGCACGAAGTATGGTGCCCGCACAAATTTCACGGGATCAGTTTATGGCGCAAATGATTGAAAAAAATCGATCAAACGGCGTGGTGCTGATTGCCGGCAACGGCCATGTCCGCAAAGATATCGGTGTGCCGCGTTGGTTGACTGCCGAGACTCAGAGTCGCACCGTAGTGGTTGGATACATCGAAGCCGAGTCGAGCATGAAGGCGCAGGAATTCGATATCGTGGTTGAGCTTCCAAGGCAAGTGCGACCCGATCCCTGCGAAGTGTTTCGAAAGCGCTAATTCGCTCGTTCTCCAGCCCGCTTGTCGCCCGGCCTGCTGGTTGACTACTCAGTGCGCGCGGTGTGACGATTGATCAGTTTCCCGGGTCCGTTATAAACCCGAGTTTGAGCACACCCGAGCGCTGCACGTCAGCACCGGCGCGGTGATGCTAAAAATAATCAATAGAACCAGCATGACGTCAATCAGCGGCAACATGTTGATGCCGCTGACGATATCGTCGCCGCTGTCCAAGCCACTGCCGAAGGCCATCTCAAGCTTCCTTCGCGAGACTTGACTTGCGCATCGACATCACATTGCTGCCGAAATTCTTGGCCGGCGAGCCGGTCAGGCACGAGTGGCGATGACAAACCAGGACGCAATCGACATCAGCAGCAGCACGATCGCCACGCCTTTGATGATGCCGTCGTCCTGACTCCAAAGTGAGATCAGACCAAAGGGGTTGTCGTTCATTGCAAAAGCTCCTAGAGACTTGAAGATTGGAATGCTGATTTCGTCATGAATCCAGCGAAAAATTTAGGGGTTGCACGTACCAGAAGTTGATCGCCTCGTCACCGCGTCGCGCCGGCTGATAGCGCCAGCGCCGAACCGCGTCAAGTGCCGCATCATCTAATCGCGGAAAGCCACTACGTTTCTTCAGCTTGATTTGTTCGACCAATCCGTCCGCCAAAATGTAGACGTCGATGAGTACCCGGCCCTGTTCGCCGGTGCGGCGCGAGACTGGCGGATAGTTCGGTGCCGGGTTATTCGGGTGTGCCGCGTCCGATCGGGGCGGAACGACCGGTACCAGTGTCGGTTCCCTGGCGGCTATCGGAGCAGGCGCAGGGGCGGGTGCCGGTGCCTCTGGCACCAGTGCAACGGACTCGCTTGGGCGTGGCGTGGGCGGTTCGGGTGGCGGTGCGGTGACCGCCTTTTCGGAGGGCGCGGAAAGCGGCGGCGGGATAATCGGGGGGACGGTCGATAAGAAAGTCGTTGGGGCCACCGGCGCCGGCTTTATGAGTTTGGACAGCACCACGGGTTTGGGCTTTTCTGGCGGCAGTGTCTGAACAGGCAGTGGCACCGGCTCTGTGACTGCGGGCGGGGGCGGCATTAGCAAACTCATCAGGCTTGGCGGGACCAGCACTTTCGGCCGGCGAGTCAACTCGGTGGATAACCGCCACAGCAGCGCCGCGTGCAATGCACCGATCAGCAACAAAGGGCCAAAGCGCCTGGTCCAGGGCGTCATTCAGTAGGTTCCTCAAACAGGTTCCGGGTGAGATGACTGGCGTCGGAGCGTCAGTCAGCAGGTCTTGCGGTGATAGGATTTAAAGATTAGTAAATGAGAATCATTCGCATCTTAGCAGAACTGCGATACAACAAAAAGAGTTTGCGTTTTGCGGCGTGATCAAAGCGCCACCGGCAACCTCAAGGCCCGCCTCGGCCTGCCCGCTAATCTCATTTGTAGCACCGGCATCCCACCTCCCATCGCCGTGCTCGACAAGGAGCGACCATTACTCGCGCGTCGATTGGTTCGCCTGTACATCTGGTTCGCCTGTACATCTGCGTCGTTGTCATACTCAGTCTTACGCGCCAGTAAGCCCGCCAAAGCCTCGCCGAGTCCCATGGCTTTCGCCAGACGTCGCAGTCGCTTCATGCTCAGCTTGTCCAGTTCGATATCGAGCGGCGGACCGGACAATTTGTGCGCGGCGACGCACCCAGATAGATCCAGTCGAGCAGAGCTTTTTCGGGAGTTGCGCGCGCATAAGTGACATCGAGATCGAGCCGATCCGCCAGTGAGCCGGCGCGCTCATCCAACAGGTGCGCAGGTATGGCATGAAACCGGAATTCGATGCGCGCTGCCTTGACGGCCCGGCTCGACGACGCTACGCCATTGCGATGGGCGGCACACAGGTCACGATGTCCGAATAGTTGTTGGTTACTCCAGCATCACCGAGTACCGTTTGCAGGCTGACCACCGCACCAATGCGCACATAGGCAGCGGCTGCGCCAGTTGATTGAGGTAAAGCCCCTTCGTAATCGGGCGCAGCACCCCGTTCTCACGTAGCCCACGCAACCAACCGAACAGCGTTGCGCGCGCCGGCAACGAGCGCCCATCGGACAATGCCGCTGCCACCATCGGTACGGTCAGCACTCGCGGTGCGTCAGCGCCCAGCAAGATCGGCATCGGACTTCGGATCACGATTCATCTCCTGTGCGGGTTTAGCTGTGGAAATGGCAGCTTCCAGCCACTTGTCAACCTGTCCAGCGACATTCGCACGCATGACGTCCCACCGGGACTCGTCAATGGTCACGCGAATACCCGGCGCAATATTGGGCAGCAATTCATCGAATGCCTGATCGAACTTGATGCCGTCGATCTTGGCCCACACAGCAGCCCGCTTGCGCTGCAGGACTTCTTTCGGCAAAAGGGCGATCCACAACGCGGAAGGATCGACCTGCTGTTGCACCAGGTCATGGAGATCGTAGATATCGTGAGGAACATTGCGATTCTCACTCAGCAGGGCATTGACCTTGGCAGCGGCCATGGTCTTGGCAGTGTAGACGCGCACGACGAACGGCGAGAGCCGATACTCGTAGGGGGCCTGAACGAGCTTCGGTTTCATCGGAAAAACCCAAGGACTTGGCGGAATTGTCCATCGAATCTATTCTGTACGTTAGTCATAGAATATTAGTACGATCGTACTGAATAATACGGCAGCATCAACATCCATATGCGCGCCGATCTCACCCGCTGGGTGTCGGATCGGCCGGCTGCCCTTTACCTGATCGAGCAGCCGGACCTGCGCGGCACCTTCCTGACCATCAATGGCAGCGACCGATGGGGTTTTCTCGTCACCTCGTTGTCGCACTACGGTTTTACGCCCGAGCAATTTACAGCGGCGTTCTGCACTGAGGTCGTCCACCGCGCCGTGGGCTCGACCGAGTTTGAAATCGAGGTGCTTGGCGTCAGCGCGTGGCAGGTGTCTGCGCTGGTCGCCGAGCGCTATCGTTGCGGTCCGGCGTTCCTGGCCGGCGACGCCGCGCATGAAATGCCGCCCACCGGTGGCTTCGGCCTGAACACCGGCGTGCAGGATATACAGAACCTCGCCTGGAAGTTGGCCGCCGTGCTGCGCGGCGAAGCCGGCGATGCACTGTTCGACACCTACGATGCCGAACGTCGTCCGGTCGGCGAAGCCGTCACCCATGCGAGCCTTCTGAACGCTCTATCGATGGGTCGCACCTCCAGGCAGATTCAGGCGGTGTTGCCGCGCGGTGAGTTTCTGAATGAGATCGGACTTATCTTCGGGGCACGCTACCAATCGGCGGCGATTCTTTCTGAACCGCAATCGGAGCGTGGGCCTGAAGATTTGGTGCAGCAGTAAGTGCCTTCTGCTGCGCCGGGTTGCCGTGCGCCGCACGTCTGGTTGAGCAGGGACGGACAACGGCTCTCCACCATCGATCTGGTGGGCCGTGAGTTTGTGCTGTTCACCACGCCTCGGGGTGCTGCTTGGATTGATGCGGCTGCTGGCTTGGAATCGCATCGAATGGTCAGCATTGTTATCGGTGGTGATATCCAGGACACGGACGGCAATTGGCTTGGCGTTTATGGCATCGATGAAGACGGTGCGGTGCTTGTGCGACCCGATGGGCATGTTGCCTGGCGATCGCGTACGGGGGTCGCTGATTCGGTGGCGGCGTTACGTGCGGCGGTTGACGCGATTCTGTGCCGGGGCGGTGTTCGTCGAGCTTGAATCGAGGTTTTATCCTCGCCTGTCAAACTGGAATTGGGACGATCCGCTCGCGGCCAAGTTGTCGAGAACTCGCTCGCATACTGCACTGCCAGATCGAGCACCTGTTGACGATCGCCACTCATCATCGCCGCGCGCGTCAGCGCAGCCGCGTCCCGCCATGTGCCACCGGCGCTACCGGAATCTTCCGTCCGCCTATTGGCGTGGCGGCGATTTCTTCCAGGCCTATGATCCCGCCGGAAACACATCCGCAGTCGTCCTGTGTTCATCAGGACCGTCAGCAAGTGAGCCATGTTCTGAGGAGGCGAGATGGAGTTCCCTGAACGACTGACCGATTTGCGCAAGGAACGCGGCGTGACGCAGCAATCTGTGACCGATCAGGTCGAATTGTCCGTGTTGCAAATTCGCGCTGTGAGGGAGGTACGGAAACCATTGCGGGTTGAGGCGACAGCCGGTGGCGTTCAGCGATCAGCGGTCAGTCCAGCAAGTAGATTGAAGTTGTAGGTCTACGGTCTTAGACGCGAAGAAGTAGGCGCTCTGTGCAGCCACGCCGACAAGGCCTCTTGGAGTGATAACTACGGATCTTCGACCGGGTTGCGGGAATCGAGATGCCGCCGGCTCTTGTGGAGCTGGAAAAATTCCGCGAAGTTCCCTATGTCGAGGTTAAAGCGCTCCGCAGGTATCTCGACGGGCATTCGCCTTTCGAGACAGAGCACGGAGTCAAAGGAGCAGAGTTCGAGAATGTCCTCGTGGTCATCGGGCGAGGTTGGAACCAATACAACTTCGATGAAATGCTGGAGCTGGCCGGTGCGCAAGCTGTGCCCGCTGCGAAGCAACTCCTCACGCTGGTCGCAGACGAGCGTGGACTCGACCCCATGCTGGTCGAGAAAGACTACTGGATCATGCATTGCCTGTGGGGCCTGCAGGCTCAGGGCTTCCAGTTCGACTTGAAGGGCGGCACGTCCTTGTCCAAGGGCTTTGGCGTCATCCACCGTTTCTCCGAGGACATCGACATCCGCATCGAGCCGCCCGATGGGATGGAGGTGAAGGCGGGCCGCAACCAAGACAAGCCAGCCCACGTCGCGTCGCGCCTACTACGCTGAACTGGCGGCACGCATCCAGATTCCTGGCATCGACCGTGTGGAGCGGGACACTCAGTTCGACGACGACAAGATGCGCAGTGCCGGCATCCGCCTGATCTATGCCCCGCGCTCGGCCGCCTTGGCCGGAGTGAAGGATGGCATGCTTCTGGAACTCGGATTCGATGACACAGCACCCAACCGGCCGGTCACTAGCGCTTCATGGGCCTGGGACGTCACAAGCAACCGAGGCGTCGATGTGTTCGACAACCGGGCAGTTGCCGTACCCTGTTATGCGCCGACGCACACCTTTGTCGAAAAGCTCCAGACCATTTCCACCAAGTACCGCCGGCTCGGCGAGGCCCAGGAATTCCCCGCCAATTTTCTGCGCCACTACTACGACGTGTACTGCCTTCTCGGACTGGAAGAGGTGCGGGCATTCATGCGGGAGCCTGCGTATCAAGAGCGCAAGGCGCAGCGCTTTCGCACCGGTGACGAGCTGGTGATCGCCAGGAACCCTGCCTTCATCCTTGCCGACTCAGCGCAACGTGAACGCTTAGCTGAGGAATACCGCAAGACAGAAGCGCTGTACTACCAGGGCCAGCCAGACTTCGATGCGCTAGTCGCCCGGATTCATCAATACATCGACGCGATGTGAAGGAGACGCATGCTGGATCGATATCACACGACATCCGTTGGACCCGACGAGGAGGCGCTACGCGCCGCGTTCCTGAAATGCGGCGAACTAATGAAGGTGCACGGGTGTGCGGTCGTGGGATTGGCCGTTCACACCAAGAACAACCTCGACGGTGCGATTCGCAGTGTCTTTGGCGAGGGCGTGGTGCGTGTGCTCGATCGGGACAACAAACTCGAACTGAAGGGCATCGTGATCCACTTGCTCACGGAGAAGATCCAGCTTCGCAGGCTCGAAGGCCCGGTGCTGGCGGCGTTCCTCAATCCAAAAAAAATTGGACAAGATTGTTGCCTGCAGCGGGATGACGGACATCGTGTTGGTGCCTTGGGCGGCGGAAGAGCATGCCGGCTACCTGAAGACCCATCCTGATTCGAGGAAGATTTTTCGGTCATCGAGATTCGACACCCTGCTAGCCGAAAGCAAGCAGACCTGATCGATGGCAATCGACTGATATGGCGATCGTCGTTCCTCTGGATACGCTGCGGGATCACATCGCGGAAGCTGTCGCTGGCAACGTCAAGGCCTACAACGTTCCCATGGCATGCATGCGCCTTGGTATCCAGGCCTCGGTGGAGGAAAGCGATGCATCGGAGGCCTTCGGTAGTAAACGCATCTATGTGAAGAGCCGGCTGTTGTCGCTAAGCCAGTCTGATTTGTTGCGCATCGCCGAAGCGGTACTCCTCGAATACGCGTCGGAGGACCTGAGTGACACCGTGAGCGAGATGACCCGGCATACCGAGTACTGGGTCAGCGAACTTGTGCGGCGCGATGTCTTGAAGGCGATCAATCCGTTGCCGCAACTGTTCGGCGAGCTGCCGCTGCTCGACAGCCTGAGCGAGATCTTTGGCGCCGGCATCATCCAGGATGCCCCCGGGGGCATCCTCGGACGAGACAGTCTTGGGTGGCAGATTGCTCAGCATTGCATTCGTAACGATGACTGGCTACACGAAGAATTGCTGATTCGCTGCGGTGGCCTGACGTGCAGCCAGGCGCGCTTCTTCGGCTTGCTGGAAAAGCTGCTCCATCCGATGACCCGGCGTGATGAGGAGCAGGGCGAACTCGCGGAGCGCATCGGTCAATCGTTGAAACGCGACGGCTTCACTGTTCGGCAGATTGGTGCCGAGTCCGGCTACGCCGTCTATGGCGTCGTTCGTACTCAGCTCGGCGTGGCGGGTGAGATGAAAAATCTCATCTTCGCGTCGATCGGTGAGAAGCCAGAGTTGGTGTTCCGTGATGTGGTCAACAACGACGTGGAAATCGTCAAGAACGCCGACAAGGTATTGATCTTCGATCGACCCTTGCCCAGTTCCGGGTTGCTGCTTTGGCAGGACCTTCAGGATTGGTGGGCGCATGCGTATGGCGTGGCCGACGCCAGCGTTGCGAAGGCGCAGTTGTATCGCCGGCTACTCCAGGCTGTACGCAGTGCCCGGTCGGCGGGTGAATACGCGCTCTTTCACTGTTACTACGAGCGTTATGGGGGGCAGCTTGGGCCGAAGCTGCCCGTCCTGATTCCGCAGGTCTATCTGCACTATGACCTGTTGGCACCGACTGAATTTTGACCACCTGTGCGCCAACCTTGAAGGCTTTAGCCTGCACGCCGGGGTGCGCTGCGCCGCCGACCAGCGCAAGACGCTGGAGCGACTGTGCCGTTACATCACCGGCCCGGCGCTGGCCAACGAGCGGGTGCGGCGTAACGCCGCCGGTCAAGTGGTGCTGACGCTAAAGACTGCCTGGCGCGACGGCACCACGCAACTGGTGATGTCGCCGCTTACGTTCATGCAGCGGCTGGCGGCTTTGGTGCCCAGGCCACGACTGCACCTGATCCGGTTTCATGGGGTGCTGGCACCCCACGCAAGGATGCGAGCCGTCTGATCCCAGCCGTCTGATCCACACCCAATCCCTTGCCTTGAGCGGCCCGCTACAGTCGGCTGTGGGAACATCTGTCTCAAGGACACCCGCAGTGTGGTCAGCTCAGCTTACGCCTTGCGCATTGAGCCGCTTTGAGCCGCAAGCGTGCGCAAAAGCCCAAGTTTTCTGACCAGCCTCAACGCCAGAAAACTGGCGACCGCTGAACCGGCTAACCTGGCCCAGCAACTCAAGCGCCAAAACAAGGTTTAAATTTCCTATCCTCACGGCAAGATTTTGAGCACACCTTGATTCGCGTCCGAAATTTCGCTATTTGGACGAAGCGCCATCAAGCCAAGCTGTATTATTAAACTTACAAGCTGCCGTTAGGAGCTGCAGTTTAAAGTCACTGTGTGGAGAAATACGCTCCTGAGCAGAAGGATCCCAACGAATGCGTTATTGGTTTGATACAGAATTTGACGAAGACGGTCGAAGAATTGCGCTAATCAGCATTGGGCTCGTGGCTGAAGACGGTCGCGAACTCTACCTCGAAAATGCTGAATACGATCTCGCCGCTGCGCCGCAGTGGCTCCAAGAAAACGTCATCCCTCACTTGCAGCCGGAGGCTCGGCGAAATCGAACACAGATTCGCCAGCTCATTGCCGAATTTATCGGCCATGATCAACCTGAATTCTGGGCGTATTTTGGCGAGTACGATTGGATTGCGCTG
>JANORY010000881.1:0-10719 GCA_031415535.1 Burkholderiales bacterium
AGCGGTACCAGCGCGCCGGTCAGGGTCACCTTGTAGGCGTTTTGCACCATCTCGTACATAGTGCTTCTTGAGTTCAATGCGAACAGCAGGGCGCTCAGGGTGAACAGCACCAGCACTGTGCGCAAAATCAACAGGAACCGCCGGTCGCTGACCTCGCCCATAAACGGGCGCAGCACGTTTTCGGTGAACAGCGAGCTCGGTGCTAGCAGGGCGCCGCTGGCGGTCGAGAGAATGGCCGATAACAAGGCGCCGAAGAACATGATCTGCGCCCATATCGGCATCCGAGCGAGGATCAGATCGGGCAGAATTCGCTGGATTTCACGCGCATCCTCGGCATTAAACAAATCGGCCAATTTCGGCTCGATGATCAATGCCGCCATAGCGATAAACATCGGCACAAAGGCGAAACAAAAATATAGGGCACCGCCAATCAAGGTTCCGCGCACGGCGGTCTTCTCGTCTTTGGCGCTGGTCACACGCTGGAACACATCCTGTTGCGGGATTGAGCCCAGGGCCATGGTCAGAAAGGCGGCCACAAACGGCAGCCATTGCGCCAATCCACCTGACGGCAGCAACTTCAGCTTGCCGGTTTCCGACGCGGTGTTGATGACCTTGCTGACGCCGCCCGCCATATCGCCAATCAGCCAGGCAACCAGCAGCAGACCGATCAAAATGACGACGGTCTGAAACAGGTCAGTCAGTGCCACCGACCACATGCCGCCCCAGACTGTGTAGAACAGGACGATGAAAGCGCCAATCAGGATGCTTTGATTCAAGCTGAGTGCGCCCTGCGACAACACGGTAATGACCAAGCCCAGGGCAGTCATCTGCGCGGAGGTCCAGCCCAGATAGGAAATCGTGATGGCCAGACTGGTGCATACCTCGACCGATTTGCCGTAGCGCTTGCGATAAAAGTCGCCAATCGTCAGCAAGTCCATCCGGTAAAACGCGCGCGCAAAAAACAGCGCGACGATAACCAGGCAGAACGACGCACCGAACGGGTCGGCGGGGATACCGACCAGGCCATCCTTGGCAAAGGTCGCTGAAACGGAGAGCACGGTTTCGGCACCAAACCAGGTCGCAAAGACCGTCGCGACGCTGATGTGCAAGGGCAAGCTGCGACCCGCGACCATGAAGTCCTTGGCACTACTGACTCGGCGGGCGGCGTACAAACCAATGCTGATGGTTACCAGCAGATAAATGATTACGGCAAGTATGAGCATGATCGGTTCGAACTCAGCGGTAAAAGTGTAGGCCCGCAAGGATAACCAAACCAAGCACAAAAAGTCGAACCCACTGTTGTGTTCTGCGCTGTTCGTGGATCAGGCGTTCAAGCAGTTCGGCGCTTCTATCGGTAGCAGGCGGGTTGGCGAGATGGACGAGCGCACTGTGCGCGAGTCGCGGCAACTGCGGCAGTAACTGTGACCATTGGGTCGCCTCTGAACCGAGCCGCTCGAGCAGCCCGCTGAGTCCGATCTGTTGGTTCATCCAGCGTTCAAGAAACGGCTTGGCGGTTACCCACAAGTCGAGATCGGGGTCGAGTTCTCGACCCAGGCCCTCGATATTTAACAGGGTCTTTTGCAGCAAGACCAGTTGTGGCTGGACTTCAACGTCGAATCGGCGCGACGCTTGAAATAGCCGCAGCAGCACCAGGCCCAACGAGATCTCCTTCAGCGGCCGGTCAAAGAACGGCTCGCAGCAAGCTCGGATCGCGCCCTCCAGTTCTTCAACCCGGGTCTTGCGCGGTACCCAACCGGATTCGACATGCAACTGCGCGACCCGGCGGTAGTCACGATTAAAAAATGCCAGAAAGTTTTGCGCCAGATAGTTTTTATCGAACTCCGACAGCGTTCCGACAATGCCGAAATCGAGTGCGATGTAGCGATTTAACAACTCGCCCGAGTCGCCGACCAGAATGTTTCCCGGGTGCATGTCGGCATGGAAGAAGCCGTGCTGAAATACCTGAGTAAAGAAAATCTCGACGCCATCGCGCGACAGTTTTTTCAGATCGATGCCGGCGCGGCGCATCTCATCCATACGGCCGATCGGAATACCGTGCATGCGCTGCATGGTCAGCACATTGACCGCGCAGTAGTCCCAGTACATTTCCGGAATCGATAACAGATTCGAGTTCACAAAATTACGCCGCAATTGATTGGCGTTAGCGGCCTCGCGGATCAGATCAAGTTCGTCATGCAAGTGGTGATCGAATTCGTTGATGACTTCAAGCAGTCGCAGTCGGCGCACCTCGGCCGACAAACGTAGCGCCAGCCGGGCGGCACTGCGCATCAGCGCCAGATCGCGATCGATCAGCGATTTCATGCCTGGGCGCAGCACTTTGACGGCAACCTCGCGGCCGTCAAGCAAGACCGCGAAATGCACTTGTGCGATCGACGCCGAGGCGATCGGCGCGCGATCAAACGATGCGTAGATGGCGGTCAGCGGTTTACCGAGACCACGTTGAATTTCGGCCTGCGCCAGATCGTTATCAAACGGTGGCACCTGGTCCTGAAGTTTGGCCAGTTCATCGGCAATATCGGCGGGCATCAGGTCGCGGCGGGTCGAAAGCACCTGGCCGAACTTGACAAACACAGGCCCCAGGCTTTCCAGTGCCATGCGCAGCCGGGCACCGCGTGAGGCATTAAAGCGCCGACCGAATCTGAGCAGGCGCGCGAACCGAAACACACTGCGCGAACCCAGGGTTGCAGCGGCACCGGAGGCAACCAACTCGTCGAGGCCAAATCGCCAGCCGACGAACAGAATTCGTAGTAGTCGAGGGAAACGCACAACTGCGGATTGTATCGGTCAATTGGCAGGACACTAGGGTCTTTGAACGCGCCGTCGGTTGGGCGCATAACATCTGGTCCTCAACTCAGGGAAGTGCCTATGTCTGTCGAACGCTCAGCAGTCAGTAAAATCAGGAATATGGTGTTGGTGCTGGGTGATCAGCTCGATCGGCGCAGTGCCGCCTTCGACGGTTTTGATCGCAATTGTGACCGCGTCATCATGATTGAGGCGCTTGCCGAGTCAACTCATGTCTGGAGCCACCAGGCCCGCATTGCGGTCTTCTTGAGTGCCATGCGGCACTTTGCCGCTGACTTGCGGGCTGACGCAATACCGCTCGAGTACATCGAACTCGACAGCGCACAACATTCAGATCTGGCCGAAATTTTGGCCGAACGACTGATTCAACTGGCACCGCGAAACATCATTCTGCTCGAAACCGGCGATTGGCGGCTCGAGCAGGCTCTGTGCGCGGTGTCTGTACGTACCGCCATGCCACTGGAGATTCGCGAAGATCGCCATTTCATGATCAGTCGCAAAGAGTTCAGGCGCTGGGCTGGCGAGAAAAAACGCCTGGTGATGGAGCCTTTTTATCGGATGATGCGGCTGCGCCATGACCTCTTGATGCAGACCGATGCGGATGGCTCGAAGCAACCGCAGGGCGGGGTGTGGAATCTCGACACGGAGAATCGCCAGCGTTTTGGACGTGCCGGACCGAGCGCCGTGCCGCCGGTACTGCATTTGCCAACTGATGCAATCACGCAAGCGGTGTTGGCCTTGGTGAAGCGGCGTTTTGCCGAACATCCCGGTAGCCTCGTCGCGTTCAACTGGCCGGTAAGTCGCGATCACGCACTGCAACTCTTGCAGCGTTTTTGTCGCGAGGCGCTACCGGCCTTTGGACAATATCAAGATGCCATGTGGCGCGGCGAACCGTTTCTCTACCACTCGTTGTTGTCGGTTGCGTTGAATCTGAAGCTGCTTGATCCGCGCGAAGTGATTGCCGCTGCGATCGAGGCCTACGAATTGAGCAAAACTCAAGGTGCGGCGATTTCGCTGGCCTCGATCGAAGGCTTTGTGCGACAGATCGTTGGCTGGCGCGAGTTCATTCGCGGCGTCTACTGGCTGGAGATGCCGGGTCTGCGCGAAGCGAATCATTACGACCATCGACGGCCTTTACCGAACTGGTACTGGAGCGGCGAAACGTCGATGAACTGCATGCGCGAGGTGATTGGTCAAACCATGCAGCATGGCTATGCGCATCATATTCAGCGCCTGATGGTGACCGGCATGTTCGCGCTGTTGGCTGAAGTTGAACCTAAGGCGATTGAAGACTGGTATCTGGCGGTCTACGTTGATGCTGTAGACTGGGTTGAGTTGCCGAACGTCGCCGGCATGGCGATTTTCGCGAACGGCGGCAAGTTCACCAGCAAGCCTTATATTGCCAGTGGTGCCTACATTAGCCGCATGAGTAACTACTGCAGTGGCTGCCGCTACCGGCCTGCGCAGCGAACCGGTGCCGAGGCTTGCCCAATCACAACCTTGTACTGGAATTTTCTGGACCGACACCATCAGAGCTTGGCCGCTTCACCCCGCACGGCGTTGATGGCCGCCAGTGTCGCGCGCTTGCCGCAAGCTGAGCGGGTTCAAATTCGTTCGCACGCACAAGTCGTATTGCAGGGCATCGATCTGTTATGAATTCACTGCGTGCGCAGGCGCTGGCGCAACTGGATGCCTTCGTTGACGGGCCGGTGTTACGCTATTCAGAACAGCGCAATATTGATCGTGGTCCCGATCGGCATCACGGCGTGTCCCGGTTATCGGCAGCGATTCGATACCGCATCGTGCTGGAGGAAGAAGTGCTGGCGGCTGTGCTCGCCCGACATCCATTGGAATTGGTTGAAAAATTTGTTCATGAGGTTTGTTGGCGAACCTATTGGAAAGGTTGGCTGCAAACCAATCCGCAGGTCTGGACTCGCTATCTTCACAGTCGCGACGAACAGGCGCGACTTTTTTCAGAGCCTTCGTCGGCCTCGCGCGGTCTTGGTGATGCGCTGCATGGGCGCACCGGTATCAAATGCTTCGACGCCTGGGCCAGCGAACTGATCAGCAGTGGTTATCTGCACAACCATTCGCGGATGTGGTTTGCGAGTATCTGGATCTTTACGCTCAAATTGCCCTGGCAGCTCGGTGCCGATTTTTTCATGCGTTATCTGGTCGATGCCGATGCGGCCAGCAATACCTTGTCCTGGCGCTGGGTGGCGGGTTTGCATACCCCCGGTAAACACTATCTTGCGCGGGCCGAGAACATTCTGCGCAACACCGAAGGTCGCTTCGATCCGCGTGGGCAGCTCAATGAGTCAGCCCTGGCACTGGTTGAGCTTGACTACGAGCCGCGCCGTCAACCCTGGCGCGCGGCCCCTTTGGCGAACGCACCGGGCGGTTCACCTGCGAACCTTCCGGGCACTGCGGAAGACCATGGCATTGCGCGTGCCTTGTTGTTGACCGAGGAAGACCTGCAAGCCGCTAGTTGGTTTGGTCAGTCCTCGCCGCATCCGGATTCGCCGCGTCAGAATGCTAACCGTCTGACTGCGCCGCGTTTGGTTATCGTGGCGCGCGAGCCGGTGGCGCGTTCGATTCGCAGCCCGGGCGCGAGCGCGGCTGAGTACGGTCGTCGGGCCTTGGCCGAGGCGGCGTTCGATGCGGCAGCAGACTTTTCCTGTCCGGTCGTGACGGTCGACACCTTATTTTCGCGGGCTGCAATCATCGACGCCTGCCTGCAGCATGGCACGCGCGAGCTATTGACCTTCCAAGTTCCGGTCGGTCCGACGCTGGCGGCAATCGACGAGTTGCGCACCGCTCTGTCGGCGCGTAATCTGACCCTGAATCAGCCCCTGCGGCGTTGGGACAAACAAGCCTGGCCGTATTGCGCCCGCGGTTTTTTCCAGTTTCGTGAACGTATCCCTGAACTGTTGCGGTCCTTGTCGAATCGCTGAAGTAAAAGCTAGACTACGCTCAGAATTACTAAAGATTTCCCAAGGAGAACAACGTGAATTCATCCAAACGCTGGGCGACAGCTCTATTTGCTTCAACTGTTTTGAGCGTGTTTGCCTGGCCTGCGCAAGCGCAACAAAAATTTGTCACGATTGGCACCGGCGGCGTTACCGGCGTCTATTACCCGGTGGGAGGGGCCATATGTCGGCTGGTGAACAAGGATCGAGCCAAACACGGCGTGCGCTGTTCGGTCGAGTCAACCGGCGGCTCGGTGTTTAATGTTAATGCGATCAAGGCGGGCGATCTGGACCTTGGAATTGCTCAGTCCGACGTGCAGTTTAATGCGATCAAAGGCCTTGGTCCCTATGCGGGTCAGGCAGTGACCGAGCTACGATCGGTGATGTCGCTGCAGGCCGAACCGATGACCGTACTGAGCCGTAAAGAAGTAGCGGCTAAAAGTGTCGATGACTTCAAAGGCAAGAAATTTAACGTTGGCAATCCCGGCTCAGGCAGCCGAGCTGCACTGGAAGAGTTCATTGCCGCCAAGGGCTGGACCTTAAAAGACTTCGGCCTGGCGTCGGAGTTAAAGGGCGATGAATACGGCACGGCGCTGTGCGATGGCAAGATTGACGGCTCCTGGTGGACCATCGGACATCCGAGCGCCAACATTCAGGACCCGACTACGACCTGCGGCGCTAAACTGGTGCCGGTCACTGGACCTGAGGTCGACAAACTGCTGCGCGACAAGCCGTACTACGCGCTGGCGACGATCCCTGGCGGCATGTATCCGAACAATCCGACCGACATCCCGACCTACGGTGTTTTGGGTACGCTGGTGGTGTCGACACGAACTCCGGCCGATGTGGTGTACATCATGGTCAAGGCGGTATTTGATAATCTCGATGAGTTCAAGAAGCTGCACCCGGCCCTGGCGAGTTTGAAGCCGGAGAGCATGGCCAGTGCCGGTCTGGCCGCGCCGCTGCACGAAGGTGCGGCACGGTTTTACAAGGAGAAGGGCTGGATCAAGTAAGCTAGGCGCGCCGCCCACACCCGCGCGCTGCCGCTGACTGATTCCCTTGTCTTCCTCAGACCAGCGAGCCGCAGCAGTCTCCGCCACTGGTGCGGGCAATGCGGGTTCTGCCGCCACCGTCGATCTCGATCAACTGGTAAAGGAGGCGGACATTGGCGGGCGCGAGCCAACCGGTGTCACCGCCAAAATTGTCGCCCTGCTGGCGGGCTTCTGGTCACTGTTTCAAATCTGGTATGCCTCGCCGTTGCCGTTCGTACTCAGGTTCGGTGTTCTGAATGACACCGAGGCGCGCGCCATTCATCTGGCCTTGGCGATCTTTCTGGCCTTTATGGCCTATCCGGCCTGGCGGCGGTCCTCGCGCAGCGCGGTACCGATTACCGACTGGGTTCTAGCGCTGCTCGGTGCCTTCTGCGCTGCCTACCTGTTTCTGTTCTATAACGAGTTATCGACCCGCCCTGGCAAACCCACCCAGTTCGATCTGATCGTCGGTGTGCTGGGCATTGTCATCATGTTGGAAGCTACCCGCCGTGCCATGGGTATGGGCATGTTGCTGACCACCGGCTTGTTCCTGCTCTATGTGTTTGCGGGCCCCTACATGCCCGATGCCTTGCAGCACAAGGGCTCGTCCCTGCAACGCGTGATCTCGCATATGTGGCTGACCACCGAAGGTGTTTACGGCGTCGGGCTTGGGGTTTCGGTCCAGTTCATTTTCCTGTTCGTGTTGTTCGGTACTTTGCTCGATCGGGCTGGTGCCGGCAACTATATGACGCAGGCTTCGTTCGCTTTGCTCGGTCACTTGCGCGGTGGCCCGGCGAAGGTCGCGGTTGTTTCATCAGCACTGAATGGTGTGGTGTCGGGCTCGTCAGTTTCGAATGTCGTCTCAGGTGGAATATTCACCATTCCGTTAATGATGCGAACCGGTTACAGCGGTGTGAAGGCCGGGGCGATCGAAGCGGCCTCGTCAATCAATGGCCAGATCATGCCGCCGGTCATGGGGGCGGCTGCGTTCCTGATGGTCGAGTACGTCGGCCTGTCTTATCCGGAAATTTGCAAGCATGCCGCGTTGCCGGCCATCATTTCCTACATTGCCTTGTTCTATATGGTGCATCTGGAAGCGCTGAAGGCCGACCTCAAGCCGTTCGCACGCGGCTACCATCCGACGTTCGCCCGCAGCGTGCTCGGCTGGGGTCTCGGGCTGTCCGGCACCTTGGTTGCTTTGGTCACAACCTACTACGCGATCGTTGCTGCGCGTTGGGTCTTTGGGGATTCGGCGTTCTGGGTGGTCATGTTATTCACCGTGCTGTGTTTTGTGGGCCTGCTGGCCTTTTCATCGCGTTATCCGGACGTGCCCGAAGACGATCCGCATGCGCTCAACATTGCCACCCTGAGGCCTTGGACGGTCTTGCGCGCTGGCCTGCATTTCTTCATTCCGATTGTCGTTTTGCTGTGGTGTATTACGGTCGAGGAATTGTCACCCGCAACCTCGGCGTTCTGGGCGGTCATGGCCGCCTTGTTGT
The DNA here is from genome assembly GCA_031415535.1 of Burkholderiales bacterium. GTDB lineage: Bacteria > Pseudomonadota > Gammaproteobacteria > Burkholderiales > Burkholderiaceae_E > JANLTP01. The sequence continues at coordinate 8,323 of JANORY010000881.1, forward strand.
TGACCTTGTTTCAACCGGTATTGCTGGGACTGTTTCGGGGTCAGGGCCGAGTTCTGCAGAATCTGCTCAGGGGTTTGGCCGATATCTGGCACGGTTGTGTGCTGGGCGCGCGCAACATGATCGGCATTGCCGTGGCCTGCGCCAGTGCTGGCCTGATTGTCGGTGCCGTCACCTTGACCGGTGTTGGATTGATGATGACCGATTTCGTCGAAATCATTTCGGCCGGCAATGTGCTGATCATGTTGCTGATGACGGCCGTCATCTGTCTGCTGATTGGTGCCGGCGTGCCGACCACCGCCAACTACATCCTGGTCGCCACCTTGATGGCACCGGTGATTGTTGAATTGGGTGCGCGCAGTGGCCTGGTCATTCCGCTGATCGGTGTCCATCTGTTTGTTTTTTATTTCGGCATCATGGCTGATGTCACGCCGCCGGTGGGGCTGGCATCGTATGCGGCTGCCGCCATTTCCGGTGCCGATCCGAATGCCACCGGAATGCAAGCGACCTGGTACAGTTTTAGAACCGGTGTGTTGCCGTTCGTGTTCATCTTTAATCCAGCACTGATGTTCATCGGCGTGTCGAGTTGGTGGCAGGTAGTTATGGTGAGCGTCAGTGCTACGTTGGCAGCGTTATTGTTCGCGGCCGCGACCATGGGCTGGTTCCGGGTCCGTTGCACTGCCTTGGAGATCGTCGCACTATTGCTGGCGACTTTTCTGCTGTTCAGGCCAGATTGGCTGATCGATCAGTTTGTGCCGAAACATGTCGTGGTCCCGGCCAGTGAAATCTTCAAGACCGCTGACGGTCTGCGCAAGGGTGATTGGGTGATTGCCTCGATTGCCGGTGAAAATATTGACGGTCGCACGATCAGCAAGACGGTGGCAATTCCGCTAGGTGAGGGGAGTACCGGGCGCGATCGACTGCGCAATGGTGGTGTCACCTTAGGCGCTCTCGGCGCCGAGATCGAAATTACCAACGTGAAGTTTGGCAGTCAGGCCAAGAAGCTTGGCGTTGAGCAGGGCTACAAGATCGCCGAGGTCAAGCAGTCAAACCCGAATCGACCGGCCGACTATTGGTCGTTCATCCCGGCGTTGATGATCGCCGGGTTCGTGTGGTGGCGGCAGGCAGCCCGGCAAATCAAATCATAAATCCAAGGTTCTTGGTGGTGAAATTTTTCAGATTCGGGAACACCGTATCGAGATCGGTCGCGGACACGCCAAACCAGCTTGCCAGCGTCGCGCCAAACTGATCGACCCCGACGCTCGGTAACAAGCGACCGCCGCCCACGTCGTCCGGGCCATTGTTCGCGTACAGTGGCGGCTCGATGGCACCGGCGGCGTTAGTGCGGCCATAGTAACGGCCGCCCCGGACGGCTGCGCCCATGACAAAGTGATGCGACCCCCAACCATGGTCGGAGCCGTCGCCGTTGCTGGTCAGGGTTCGGCCAAAATCCGAGGCGGTGAATGTAGTGACCTTGTCGGCCAGCCCGAGCGGACCCAGCGCCGCATAAAACGAGGCCAGCGCATTGTTGACCTGGGTGAGCAGCGCCGGATGCAGCTCGTTCAGAAAGTCATGCAGATCGAAGCCACCCAGCGAAACAAAAAACACCTGTCGTTTGGCACCCAGGGACTGGCGCGCTTGCAACATGCGAATCACCATGGCGAGCTGCGCGCTCAGGGGCTCGGTGGAAAATCCACTCGGCTGAGCAATCCCGGCCAGAATGCCCGACAGTTGGCCATCGGCCGAGATCGCGCGCTGAACAATTTTTGAATGCTCCTGTTCCAGTAAATTGCTGCTCGACTGTTGCACCAACTGTTGCAAGGTGGAGGCGACCTGGCTGGAGCCAAAAACGTTCGCGGTCTTGGCTCTCAACGCGACCGATCCGGTAGTGCTGATCTGGTACTGGTTAACGTTCTTGCCAGCCAGATAAACCGCGTTACCAGTGATTGAAATACTGGTGAATACCGATGCGCCATTGCCGCTTGCCAGCAGATCGCCCATCCGTCCACCCCAGCCAGAGACAGCTCCTTCCGATGCGAGTGACTGCCAGATCGACTGTTGATCGTTGTGCGAAAAAAGCTTGGGCGGCAAAGCTACGTTTTGCGCGCTGTATTGCGCCTTGGTGGTCGGTTGAATCAACGGTCCGACATTCAGATTCAGCGCCAAATGGCCGGCATCCCATATCGGCTTCAAGCCGGCCAACTCCGAGGCCAATGCGAAGCTGCGCGCGCCGTCGACGGCGGCGGTAGAACTCAAAGCCGCCGTCGTTTGAGTATCACGCAGCCGCGCCAGCGACTGGCGGATCTGTGCGTACGGTGCGTAACTCGCGGCATCGTAGGGTATGACCATGTTGTTGTGATCGTTGGCGCCGTACAGGAACACGCAGACCAGCGCCTTGTA
>JANORY010000882.1:0-1267 GCA_031415535.1 Burkholderiales bacterium
AATGATGACCGCGAGGCTGCCAATCGCCCGCCAGGGAGTCCGCAGCCGATAGTCAAATGGCTCGGCGTAGGCCTCCGCATAATTCGAATAACTGCCGTTTGCATCCGTGTAATCGTAGCTGAAATTGCTGTTGAAATTGTCGGTAAACCCGACCAAAGTTGGCGTGTGAAAAGCCGCGCCGATGCGAAGGGCATGAATTGGCCGATAAATCGCGCCGATTTTGAGGTTCACGCCCACGCCCGACGTTTTCAGAAATTCTTCAAACTGGAGGCGGTCGAAATATTCGATTTGGCCGTCGGGGTCTTCCTCGACGTACGTTTTGTTCTGCGAAAAACTGAAAAACGGGAAGCCGACCGTTGCGCCGAGCATGAACCGGTCGTCGTAATTTCCGGCATAGCTGAACACGAGTTCGTTGGCTTTTCCTTTTTCAAAAATGGTCTGATTTCGGGAAACGAGCGCGTCGGGCGCGGCCTCAAAATCGGTGGTCAATTCATCCGAATTCTGAAAATAAAGGGCGTTTGTCTGCGCCGCGAGCTTTGCACCGAGCGGATAAAGTTGCGAGGTGTCGTTGCCCGCCGAGTGGCCTTCGGCCAAAAACTGGTCCATGAGCGAGCCTTTCGAGCGGCCTTCGTAAAACGTAGTTTGCGCGTAATTGGCCAACTGGTTCATGCCGATGGCGAAATTGGCCGACCGCCATTTGAAATCGCGCGGGCGATTGAAAAAAACCATGCCCACATTGTCGAAATGGAAGCTGGTTTTGGTTTCCTCGGCCTTGCCGTTCGAGGCTTCTCCTTTCAAAAGCGAGTTCGTTTTTGAAAACACCATCGACGGCGTGACCACCAATTCATTCGACCGAAAAGCAGCGAGGCCCGCCGGATTTGTGCTGAGCGTCGAGTAATCGGCCCCGAGTGCGCCGAGCGAATTGCCCGCGCCGAGCGAGCGGGCCGTGCCGCCGTATTCGAGGGTCGAAAAACGGAGAGCATCGGTTTCATTTTGGGAAAAAAGGGTCGTCGCCGCGAGGCAAAAAATGGCTGCGAAAATCGTGGTTGAAAAAGTGGTGCGTTTCATAACCAATTGATTCGAGTAGCACAGAATTCATGCTGTGCCCGGTTCAAAAAAATCACGGCATGAATGCCGTGTTACATAAAAAAAGTGGATGGAAGTGGCTCGAACCATTTTTCCACCCACTTTTTGAACACGTAGCACAGCATTTATGCTGTGCCGTTTTCCAGCACAGCATAAATGCTGTGCTACATCAGTCGCGGCC
>JANORY010000883.1:0-1034 GCA_031415535.1 Burkholderiales bacterium
GTGGCCACCGACGGCAAAGAATTCAGGGTTGGAAAAATCACGTTTCGTGTTTTGCATACGCCAGGCCACACGATGGAAAGCAGCTGTTACCTGCTTTTGGACGAAAATGGCCGCGAAAAAGCTCTTTTTTCGGGCGATACCCTGTTCATCGGCGATGTAGGTCGCCCCGACCTTGCCCAAAAATCAGCAGACCTCACCCAGGAACAACTCGCCGAAACCCTCTTCGATTCGCTCCGTGAAAAAGTGATGACGTTGCCCGACGAAGTCATCGTTTATCCGGCCCACGGCGCCGGTTCGGCTTGCGGCAAAAACATGTCGAAAGAGACTTTCGATTCGCTTGGCCATCAAAAAATGGTCAATTATGCCCTCCGCGCCGACATGTCGAAAGCCGATTTTGTGAAAGAAGTCACCGATGGCCTGCTCGCTCCGCCGGCCTATTTTCCGCTCAATGTGGCACTCAACAAACACGGTTACGAGTCCATTGACGACGTGATGGCACGCGGCAATCGCCCCCTTTCGCCGCGTGCGTTCGAGGCAGCGGCTCGCGAAACCGGCGCACTCCTCCTCGACACCCGCGACCCGCAGAAATTCTCCGAAGCCTTTATCCCGAACAGCATCAACATTGGCATCGACGGTGGTTTTGCGCCCTGGGTAGGCACGCTCATCCCCGATGTAAAACAGGAACTGCTGATTATCGCCGAGCCGGGCCGCGAAACCGAAGTCATCACCAGATTGGCCCGCGTCGGTTACGATTATTGCCTCGGATTTTTGGATGGCGGCTTCGATGCCTGGAAAAATGCCGGGTTTGAAACCGATTCCATCAGCCGCATAACTGCCGACGAACTGGCCGAAATACTCGAAAAACAACCGGATGCCCCCGTTTTCGATGTCCGAAAACCGGGCGAATACACCAGTGAACACCTCGAAATGGCAGATCACGCGCCGCTTGATTTCATCAATGAATCGATGGCCAAAATCCCGAAAGAAGGCCCCGTTTACATTCACTGCGCGGGCGGTTATCGGTCGATGATTTT
>JANORY010000884.1:0-2872 GCA_031415535.1 Burkholderiales bacterium
GACCGCCGGGCAACTCGCCGACTATCATCAAAATGCGCCGACCGATTACCTCATTCAGCCGTTCATCGATTTCAAAATCGAGCTTGCCGTGCTTTGGAGCCGCTTGCCCGACGAGCCAACGGGCCGCGTGTCGTCGGTGACGATGAAAGAATTTTTGGCCGTCACCGGCGATGGCCAACGGACGCTCGGCGAACTCCTTTCAGCCAGCGACCGGGCGCGTTTTCAGGAAAAACGGCTGCGCCTTTTTTACGAAAAACAGTGGGCGACCATCTTGCCCACCGGGCAGAAAATGGAGCTGGAAAGCATCGGCAACCATTGTCGCGGCACCCGTTTCATCAATGCCAACTGGCTGATTGATGCCCGATTTGAGGCTGTTTTTGACCGAATTTCCAGCCAAATCGACGGTTTTCAATATGGCCGGTTCGATTTGCGGGTGGCCAGCCTCGCCGATTTGCATGACGGAAAAAACATCCGAATCGTGGAATTGAACGGCGTGAGTGCCGACCCCGCGCATATTTATGACGGCTCGCACGGCCTTTTCAATACCTGGCGCGAACTGTTTTGGCATAGGTCGCGCATAGCCGAAATCGGGCGGGCGAACCTCAAAAAAGGCATCCGGCCCGCTCGTTCGATGGAGGTTTGGCGGAAATTCAGGGGGCGAAATCTGTGATACTTCCGTGATATCCGACCGCCAGATTTGTCTCGAAATCAACCGGTTTCGACCTTCATTTTCAAAAAAGAGAATCCATGAAAAACGGTTTCCAGTTTGTCTTTTTCCTCCTGTTTACGGTGCTCAGCCTCAGCCTGCTGACCCTCGTGGCCTGCGTCAAAGACGAGCCGCTCGCCGTCATCAATGACCCCGTCGTAACGAATCCGACCGATTCAACACTCGCAAAAGGCAGTTTTTCAAACGGCATTCATGCCGTTTCGGGCGATGTCAAACTGGTGAAAAACAAAGACGGCAACCTGTTTTTGGCCTTCGAAAACTTCAAAACCGATGCCGGGCCGGACATCCGCATTTACCTCTCGAAAGACAAAACGGCGAGCGATTTTACCGAAATCTCACCCGATGTCAATGTCGGCACTTACCAGATACCGGTGCCGACAACGGCCAAAATCGACTCGCAAAAGTTCGTCCTCGTTTGGTGCAAACAGTTTTCGGTGCTGTTCGGCAGCGCAGAATTGAACTGAAAATTTCAGCTCAACCAATAAACAGTCAACCGATAACCAACCTCCAGCCCATGCTTTCCAGGATTTCCATTCAGGTGCTCGACCAGCTTGCCGACCAACTTTCGCGGCTGCGACCGGCCCGTTTTTCCGAAAAATTGGCCGTTTTCAACGGCTCGTCGGTCGGCGACCATGCGCGGCACGTCATCGAATTTTACGACTGTCTTTTGGCGGGTCTTGAAACCGGCGAAGTCAATTACGATGCCCGGCAACGCGACCTGCAAATCGCCCAAAATCGGGATTATGCGCTGCGAATCATCGAAAAAATCGTTGAAAAACTGGAAAATCGCATCCATTCGCCGCGCTCGTTGACGCTGACTGCCCGATTTGGCGAGGACGTGGAATGCTGCATTCCGACCAGTTTTGAGCGGGAGGAGGTCTATTTGATTGAGCATTCGATTCATCATTTCGCGCTCATCCGCATCGGAATTCAGGAAAATTGGCCTGAAATGGAGGTCATCGACGGCTTCGGTTTTGCCCATTCGACGCTCCAATTCAGAATGCGGAATTCGGGCGGAATTGAAACCGCTCAATCCGTAATCCGCAATCCGTAATCCGTAATCAGAATATGTGTGTCCTGACTTTTATCCCGCACGCCGACGGCCAATTCACGCTCACGCACAACCGCGACGAGCACGTTTTGCGGCCCGAAGCCCTGCCGCCTGCCGCGCATTTTTTGGAAAAAACGACGGCCATTTTTCCGAAAGACCCGCAGGGCGGCGGCACCTGGTTTGCGCTGCACGACGACTGGATTTTGTGCCTTTTGAACGGCGGTTTTGAAAAGCACGTCCGCAAACCGCCGTATTCGAGGAGTCGCGGCTCGGTCATTTTGCAGTTTTTGGAGCGGCCCGATTTCGCCGTTTTTGAAAAAATAGTTGACCCGACGGGCCTCGAACCATTCACCCTCGTGGCGTTCGACCTGAAAAACCGCGCGCTCCATCAACTCGTATGGGATGAAAGGATGCTCCATTTTCGCGGGCTGGCAGCCGATGAATCGCATATTTGGTCGTCGGCGACGCTGTATGATTCGCGGATTCGGGCGGCGCGGCGGCGGGTTTTTGAGCGGTTCATCCAGCAAAAACCGACGGCTGCACAGGCCCTCGATTTTCATCGGCTGCACTCGGAAAATGACCTGGGCGACTCGTTTTTTGTCAATATCAATGACCAGATTTGCACGGTCGCCATCACCCAGGCAAGCGGTCGGCACGGGCAAATGCGGCTGAATTATGAGGCATTTTCGGGGCAGCCTGCGCTGTTTGTCTGACCTTTTTATCCACCAAAACGCACTCAAAAAAATGAGTTTTTCACTCGGCATGAATACGATAATCACCCTTTTTCTCCTGACTTTTCAGAAGCCTGGAATCGCCGCCGGGCAGCCGTTGACGGCCTCTGTCGGCCTCGATTCGCTGCTCTCAAAATACGTCAGCGCGACGGGCCGCGTCGATTATAAATCGTTGAAAATCAATCGGTTGGAGCTTGATTCGGTCGTCGCAAAAATGGAGGTCGGGCCGCCGGCGGACACCGCTTCGAAGAATGAAAAACTGGCGTTTTGGATGAATGCCTACAACGTTTTTACGCTGAAACTGGTCGTCGATAATTATCCGCTGAAACGCATAACTGACCTCGACGGCGGTAAAACCTGGGA
>JANORY010000885.1:0-1958 GCA_031415535.1 Burkholderiales bacterium
TGCCGCGCTTCAGGTCCATCGGGTTCATGCCGGCGGCGACATACTTCATGCCTTCGCGGACAATTGCCTGCGCCAAAACGGTCGCGGTGGTGGTGCCATCGCCAGCCGTGTCGGAGGTCTTGGAAGCTACTTCCTTGACCATTTGTGCGCCCATATTCTCGAACTTGTCCTTCAGTTCGATTTCCTTGGCGACGGAGACACCGTCCTTGGTGATCGTCGGGGCGCCAAAGCTGCGCTCGATGACGACGTTGCGGCCCTTCGGACCGAGGGTGACTTTGACAGCGTTAGCCAACAGGTTGACCCCGTTGACCATTCTGCTGCGCGCGTCGTCATGAAACAATACTAGTTTTGCTGCCATGTTCTTTTAACTCCGGAGATTTTTCGGGAATTTTCGTTAATTCAGAAGGTTTTTGCGATACTTGACTGGACGTTGTTGATTACTTCTCAACCACTGCCATGATGTCTTCTTCACGCATGACCATCAGCTCGTCGCCGTCGACCTTGACGGTCTGGCCGCTGTACTTGCCGAACAGCACCTTGTCGCCAACCTTGACAGCCAGCGGACGGACCTTGCCGTCGTCCATGATCTTGCCGTTACCAATCGCCAGAACCTGGCCTTGATCGGGTTTCTCTGCTGCGTTTTCAGGGATCACAATGCCGGATGAGGTTTTGGTCTCGTTGTCCAGGCGCTTGATGATCACGCGATCGTGAAGCGGACGAAGTTTCATATAGCAGAACTCCTAAGTACTTGAATATCGTAGGGTTTTTGATAGGATGGCAAAGTTGATACTGCCAATCGAGACTAGAATCCAGCAGGTTTGTCGTGAAGTTCGGCAAATTGCTAGCACTCAACGTCTTCGAGTGCTAATAGTACGGCCTTAACCTCGATATTTCAAGTGGCTACGCCGAACACTTCATAACTTTATTCGCCGCGAGAGCCTATCCATGCCGACATCCGCCAATATTTGCAACCAGCTCCGGTCAACCGACATTTCAGGCCGGCGTTGGCCGCTCGCAGCGCTACTGCTGGCGCTTTGCGGGGGTGTAGCGGCACCAACGCCGACCCACGCGCAGCCGCTGCCAGCGCTCATTGAGTCGAAAGTAACTGAGCCGAAAGTCATCGAAATCGCCAACGGACTGGTTCGGCCCTGGGGCCTGGCTTTTTTGCCGGCCGGGCGCATGTTGGTCACCGAACGGGAAGGGCGCATGCGCTATGTCGAATCAGACGGCAGTCTTTCACCACCCTTGACCGGCTTGCCTGATTCAATCGCGGTCGAGGGTCAGGGTGGCTTGCTCGATATCGTATTGAGTCCGGATTTTGCGCGCGACCAGACGATCTTCTTTGCGTTCTCGCAAAGCAGCCCGCAGGGTAGTCGAACGGCCGTGGCGCGCGCCCGGCTGGGTGCTACTGGCCTGACGGCGGTCAAGATCATCTTCACCCAAACGCCGGCCGTCGAGTCACCGGCACACTTTGGTAGTCGATTAGTGTTCGATCGCGATGGCAACTTGTGGATTACGCTGGGCGACCGCTATTTCGGTGCGCCGCGTGCGCAAGATCTGAGCTCGCATTTTGGCAAAGTAGTGCGCATTCGACCCGACGGCACGATTCCGAAAGACAACCCCTTTGTCGGCACCACGGGTGCGCGAGGCGAAATCTGGTCAATCGGCCATCGCAACGTGCAAGGCGCTGCCCGGCATCCGCAGACCGGCGCGTTGTGGATCCATGAACACGGCGCACAGGGCGGCGATGAACTCAATCTGGCGGTTGCCGGCAAGAACTATGGCTGGCCAGTCATTACTTGGGGTATTGACTATTCTGGCGAAAAAATCGGCGAGGGCACCAGCAAGTCAGGCCTCGAGCAACCACTGCATTACTGGGTGCCGTCGATTGCGCCCAGCGGCATGACCTTCTATACCGGCGACAAGTTTCCGCAGTGGCGCAATAGCCTTTTAATCGG
>JANORY010000886.1:0-5244 GCA_031415535.1 Burkholderiales bacterium
TCGGTCAGCCAGCGAATTTTGCCATCGCCTGGACCGGCATGCTGGCTTACACCCTGCAAATCTATTTCGATTTTTCGGGATATTCGGATATGGCAATCGGTGTGTCCCTGCTGCTCGGAATTTCTCTTCCGATCAATTTCCGTTCGCCCTATCAGGCCACCAGCATGATTGAATTCTGGCGACGTTGGCACATTTCGCTGTCGAACTTCTTGCGCGACTATTTATACATTCCGTTGGGTGGTAATCGCAATGGTCGGTGGCGCCGGCATCTGAATTTGCTGGTCACCATGTTGTTGGGTGGGCTATGGCACGGCGCGAGCTGGACTTTTGTGCTTTGGGGCGCGGCGCACGGCATTTTGCTGATCGTCAATCATCTCTGGCGAAATGCGATTCGCAGCAGCTCGACTCGAAGCGCTGTGCTTATGCAGTCGCTTTCGAACTCCGCGTTCGCGAGCCGATCCTATGCCCTGCTGGCCTGGGCGCTGACCTTCATTTGTATTGTCTTTACCTGGGTGTTGTTTCGCGCCGAGAATTTGTCAACCGCCGGAACCATTTTCCAGGCATTACTCGGTCTCAACGGTTTTGATGGCGACAAATGGGCTTGGATCAGTTTGCCCATTTCGGCCAGCGAATTTTGGCGCACGTTCGCGATGGCAATGTTGATTGCGCTTCTGGCGCGACCATCACGCCAATATTTTGAGCAAGGCCCGGAAAAGCAAGGCCCGGACAAGCGACGCTCGGACGTACGGGTGAGTTTTCAAAGCTCGGCTGAAACGAAGCCCGAAAATTCAATGCAACCAGTGTTTTCCGGCAAGCTGATGCCGATCCAGCTTTTGGTAGTGGTTGGCCTGTTTATGTGGTGCCTGAGCCGTCTGGGTCACTACAGTCCATTCCTTTACTTTCAGTTTTAGGTATTCGGGTCTCCTCTGTTCATCGTGCAGCCATGACACCTAGCCTAGTCGTGTCGCGCCGCTTTGTGTTCGGTTTTCTGCTGGTCTACGCAGCCATATCGCTTGCCTTGTTGCCAAGTCTGCACTTCAACGTGTTCTACGGCGACCTGACCCGCATTGGAAGATTGCCGGAATCAAGATTTGGCTGGCGTACTCAGCAACCGGCGATCGATGCCACCAGTCTGCAATCAAGCTCCCTGGCACAGGCCGATGTACTGGTGATCGGTGACTCGTTTTCGAATCAGCGGCGATGGCAGTCGGTGCTGGTTCGGCTCGGCCGGAAGGTTCATACGGTCAGTTGGGGTGAAGTAGGTGATGCGCTGTGTGTTGATCGAGTTCAATGGCTGCTGAAACAGGGATTACGGCAAGACAGTCTCATCATCGCCGAGTCGGTGCAACGTGATCTGATGGTGCGAGTTGCTCGCTCGCTGGACTGCCTTGAGCATCCGATTCAGCCCTTACGGTCAGGCGGCAATCGTCCGGTTTCGATGCCAACGACTTCGCCACCCATCGAATGGTTTAACCCAAACGGTGACCTGTTTGTCGGATTGAGTACGATCGTAAACAACGTTCAGTTGAGCGCCTGTCAGGATTGTGTGTTTCGCCCTTGGCGCGCGAGTAACGCAGTTCGGGTTGCAGTAGTGCCACAGGGTTGCGCTTTTTTTAGTCATCCGTCTTGCAACCAAGCTTTGTTTTTGCAGGACGATCGATTAAGACTGCCACTGGATCTGGCGCTGGTTGAGGAAATCGCGGCAGTGACTCGACGGATTGAGCGGGTGCGGGTGCTCTGGCTGGTCGTGCCGGATAAGACCAGCATTTATCTTGAGGGCGACGCGACGTTCTGGTCGGCGCTCGAACGTCAGCAGCTTGGACCTGACTTGTTTACACCGCTGCGCGCAGCGCGAACTGTAAGTCAGGATCTTTACCCGGGCAATGAGTCGCATTTGTCCAATGAAGGATTTTTGATGCTGGGTCGATTGACTGAGGAATTCATCAGTCGAATGCGAACCGATCGGCCGTCTCGTTAAATCGGATTGGCGGTACGCGCCTATCCAGGAGCGCTTGTGGTAACTTCGATTGCGACTGCTACAGTATCGTTCTGTCCTACCGCTGCTTGTTGTTCGGCTGCGTCAACATAAGATTCATTGAGAGACATTCCATGGCAAAAGCATCGGTAGAAGAGAACATCCGCAAAGTGAAGAGCAGCAATGCAAAGAACAGCAAAGCTGCCCCAGGAAAAAAAGTAGCCGCTGCCAAACTGCGCTCGAAAGCCTGGTTCGACAACCCGGCCAATGCTGACATGACGGCGCTGTACCTTGAGCGCACCATGAACTACGGCCTGTCGTTTGACGAATTACAGTCGGGCCGACCGATCATTGGCATCGCACAATCAGGGTCCGACATTTCGCCGTGCAATCGGCATCACATCGTGTTGGCAGAACGGATTCGCGAGGGCGTGCGCGACGCTGGCGGCATCGTGCTCGAGTTTCCGATTCACCCGATTCAGGAGACCTGCAAACGTCCGACCGCCGCGCTTGATCGCAACCTGCAATACCTGTCGCTGGTTGAGATGCTGTACGGTTATCCGATTGACGGCGTAGTGCTCACCACCGGCTGCGACAAGACCACGCCGGCGCAAATCATGGCCGCAGCCACCGTCGATATTCCGGCGATTGCGCTGAACTCCGGACCGATGCTCAACGGCTGGTTCAAGGGCGAGCGCACTGGCTCGGGCACCATCGTCTGGAAGGCGCGCCAACTGATGGCCGCCGGTGAAATTGATTATCCGCAGTTCCTGAAGCTGGTCGCATCGTCGGCACCGTCCACCGGACATTGCAATACGATGGGTACCGCTTCCACGATGAACTCACTGGCCGAAGCGATGGGCATGACTCTGCCGGGCAGTGCGGCCATTCCGGCGCCGTATCGCGACCGCCAGGAGATGGCGTATCTCACCGGCAAACGAATCGTCCAAATGGTCTGGGAGGATTTGAAACCTTCGGATATTTTGACGCGCAACGCATTCGAGAACGCCATCGCGGTGAATTCAGCGATTGGCGGATCGACCAATGCGCCGATTCATGTCAACGCGATTGCACGCCATATCGGTGTCAAGCTCGATAACGACGACTGGGAGAAGCACGGCTATAACCTGCCATTGATCGTCAACCTGCAGCCGGCCGGTGAGTATCTGGGTGAAGACTTTTATCGTGCTGGCGGCGTGCCGGCTGTGATCGCCGAATTGGTCGCGCACGGCAAAATCAAACCGGCCATGACCGCCAACGGCAAAACCTTGACCGAAAATTGCGAAGGCAAATTCAGTGATAATCGCAAGGTGATCCTGCCGTTTAACAAGCCGATGCAAAAGAAGGCCGGTTTTCTGAACATCAAGGGCAATCTGTTTGACTCGGCGATCATGAAAACCAGTGTGATCACGCCGGAGTTTCGCAAACGCTACCTCGAGAATCCGACCGACCCCATGGCGTTTGAGGGCAAGGCTATTGTGTTTGATGGTCCCGAGGATTATCACCATCGAATCGATGATCCGAAAATGAATATCAACGCTCAAACGGTGCTGTTCATTCGGGGTGTCGGCCCGGTCGGATATCCCGGCGCGGCCGAGGTGGTCAACATGCGCCCACCCGCTTATCTGATCAAAAAAGGTGTGAGCTCTTTGCCTTGTATCGGTGACGGTCGGCAATCCGGCACCTCCGGTTCACCCTCGATTCTGAACGCCTCGCCCGAAGCGGCAACGGGCGGTGGTCTGGCGATTCTGAAGACCGGCGATCGGGTTCGAATCGATCTGAAGAAACGCACGGCGAATATCCTGATCACGGACGCCGAGTTGGCGCAGCGACATGCCGAACTGAAGGCCAAGGGCGGATACGCTTATCCGAAGAGCCAGACACCGTGGCAGGAGATTCAGCGTGGCATGGTGGATGAGTTATCGAACGGCATGGTGTTAAAACCGGCGGTCAAATACCAGAAGATTCACGCTACGTTCGGGGTGCCGCGCGATAACCATTAGGGTTGAATTCGAGATTAGACCGCTGCAGTGTGCGTCGTTCGTCAAGTTCAGGAGTCAAGGGTGGTGTCGCGCTGCATGAGCGCGACCAGCGCACCCACCCCCAGCGCTACCACCGAGGCGGTCAGGCCCGGGCGCAAGGATGAAAACTGATCGGCCAGCCAACCGGCCGCAACTGGCCCTACCGTTTGGCCGGCCGCAAACACGACCGTAAAGGTTGCCATGACCGAGCCCCAGGCGGGCTTGGGTAACGAGCGCTTGATTAGACTGCTGATCGATGTCGGCACCGAAAACATCGCGACGCCGAACAGGGCTGCCGAACTCAGCATGATGCCGTAACCGGTCCCCAACAGCGGCAATAGCGCGCCGACCGCGAGTACCGCCATGATGAGCGCCATCGGCCGGCCGCCCGACCATTTCGCCAACGGGATTCGCCAGACTGCGGGGGCCAGAATCGTCGCCAAGCCCAACGCGATCCACACCGGAACAACCATGGCCGCCGGTGCACCGGACTCGCGCATCCAGGCGACCACAAAGGTCATGTAACCGATGTAGCCGAGTCCGAACATCAAGTAGCCAAACAACTCCGGCAGGAAGGGCCGGATTGCGGCCTTGGCGTTGCCGGCGGCAGCACCTGGCTCGATGATTCGGTAGGCCGCCCAGACCGTGGCCATCGCCATCAGCAGGCTGATTATGCCCATCCAGATCCACGCCAACGGCCAGGCGCTATTGCCGCCGCGCTCGAGCAACACCGGCACCAGGACGCCGCCAATCACCAGACCAATGCCGCCGCCGGCGAAATAGACCGCGATCGTGGTCGTGCCTAGCTCCGGTCGGTCGGGAAACACATTGCCCGACAAGGCACCACCACAAATGAACACGGCTGCGCCACCCAGTCCCGCAACGACGCGCGACAGCGCCAGCAACTGAAGATCGTTCGTTAGCCCGGTAGCCAGTATTCCAATAGCGGTGATGAACATACCGACCGAGAACAGCAGGCGATTACCCCATTGCTGAACTACAAGTCGGGTCAGCACGGCACCGAGTAGGTAGCCAAGCGCGTTGGCGGTGTTCAACCAGCCGGCCTGCGAATAGTTCAGTCCGAGTTCGCTGCGCATTGCCGGCAACACCAGCGCATACGCAAAACGGGCGAATGAATTCGACACTGCCGGTCCGAAGGACAAAACGAATGCAAGCGCATAGCCACGTATCATCTTGGACGCAGTCTAGCAGCCAGTCGGCGTTGATACCGGCGGCGCAACATTCGCA
>JANORY010000887.1:0-6917 GCA_031415535.1 Burkholderiales bacterium
GGCCCGGATTCCGTATTGCGACCCGACAAAGATATCACCACGCTTTGCCGAGGTACTGAACGTCAAGCATCCAATGAATATTTATCGGATGCTCGCCCATGCCGGCCGGGTCGGCGAAGGCTTCATGTCGCTGGGCTATGCGTTATTGCGCGAGGGTGTGCTTGACGCGAGATTGCGTGAAATCGTGGTTTTGCGTGTTGGCGAAATCAGCAAGGCGGGTTATGAAGTTCACCAGCACACGCGCATCGGTCGCAAGGCGGGATTATCTGACGCCCAGATGGCGGCCCTCGAGGTCGGCGCAGTGCCGGAATTGATATCGCCGGAACTGTTCTCACCACAACAGCAGTTGGCAATCCGCTTCACTGACGAAATGGTCGCTAAGGTCAAGGCCTCGGATGAATTGTTTGCTGCGATGAATCAAGCGTTCAGTCCTGCCGAAGTTGCCGAGTTGACGGTGCTGGTCGGCTATTACATGATGGTGTGCCGATTCCTGGAAACCTTTGAGGTCGACATTGAATCGGCGTAGGATGTTTTTGATACGCCCCGTTGTGGCCTGTAACAGCCCACTACTTGAAGCCCAGCACAATGCCTTGATCGGCGGCGGTCTTGCCCTCGAGTGCTTCGATATAGCGCTCGCGCATCGCGCTGACCCCGAGTTGTCGATGCACACTCAGTAGCGACTGTCCGGGTTGGTTGATGCGGCTCATGAACTGGCCCCAGGCGTGCGACGTGCGGGCCGCAAATTGCGCGCCGCCCCATTCGGCCACCCTTTTCTTGACCTGCGTCGGTGCAAAAAACATCGTTGGCGTTGGGCCTGGCAAGGGTTTGGCGTTAGCACCAGAAACATCTTCCCAGTGGGTGGCACCCACGGCGCAACTGTACTTTAATAAGTCGCCCAATTGCTGGTGTACGGCCGCACGAACCTCGCGACTGCCCGCCATATCAATATAGACCGTAGGCTCCTGGCTCAGACTGGCGATTTGATCGTAGGTGTTGACCTGACTGTAAATACCCATTGCACGAACAAACGCACTGTTTTGTTTTGAGGTGAGGCCAAGCACCAGATCGAGTTCAGGTTTGGCTGCCGACCCCGACCCCGACCCTGACCCCGACCCTGACGCTAGGCGCATTGCCAACAAAAATGCACAACCATAGGCAGTCTTGCTCGATGCGCTGGACAACACCACCCGACGGGCACCAAAAAACTTTTGGTCGGCGAAAAAATCGTCGATCAGGAATGAGGTCATGAACAACGGGCGGAGCAACATTTGCAGGCCTTCGCGCGCCGCGTCGTAGCCTGGGTCGCCAGCACAACGCACGTACTGGTTGTAGATCGCGGCCATCGGCTGGCGATGCGCGCTGGCATCAACAAAGCCGGCCGGTGTAATTCGATCGGCCTGCACGAGCAAATGAGTAGACATCGGGAAGTAGCCGTAGACGCGTTCACCCTCCGGCATGAGTTCGTGACGACTGGCCTCAACGACTGCGAAGCCCCAGACAGGCACTCTTCCCCAGCCGGATTCAGCCGGAAAGAAGTTCCAGTATTGCAAGGCATCGCCAAACGCAGCGTAGGTTATGTTGTTGGCGGTCATCGCGAAGTGCTCGATACGCAGCAGAACCTGGCCTGCCTGCAGCGCGTTGCTGGCAGGTTTTGCCGATTCGACGACGCGTGACTCGCGCAGATCGCTACGCTTGACTTCGAAGTGACGGATGGTTTGGCTCATGATCGTGCTCCAGTAGAAAATTGGAACCGAGTCGCCGACTTGATAATCGGTTCAGTGTCTGCCTGGATGGTACCTGACCGAAATACGGCCGCAATTGAAAGTCATTGGACGTTAACCGTTGACGCGTTGGGGTCGAGCCTACAAAATTCGCAACATGGCCTTTGATCCCGCGCTCGCTGAAGCCTACGAGCGTGAACGCAGCATGATCACGCGGATGGGTCTATTGGGGAAAATGCAATGAACCCGCAATTCGAGCATCAATCGCAGTCGTTTTCCTGGAAGGCCGACAGTTTTTCGGGGCCAGCCGATTATTCGGTGTACTTCGACGACGCCGATCGCGCTGTACTGGTCGGGCTGGTCGCGCGCTGGCAGGCGCGGGCGGTCACGATCGAATCAATGTCCGCAACCGACCTCGCCTTGGGCGAGGGCACTGCGTCAAAAGCGCTAGCGGCCAAGCTTACCCAGGCTGCCCGGCAGGTCAAAAGTGGCGCGGGTTTTGTGGTGCTGCGTGGCTTGCCGATCGAGGCGATTGATCTGCAGCAATACACCGCAGTGGTCTGGGCGATTGCGCAGCATTTTGGCGATCCGATATCGCAAAATGCCAGCGGTGATCGCTTGACCTATGTGATCGATGCGACCGCAGTTGATCCGACGCCGCGCATGTACCGCAGCAATCTCGAGTTGCGACCGCACACCGACATCACCGCGATGATTTCGCTGGCCGGCTGGAATCTGGGCGAGTCGGGCGGCGCGACGGTATTGGCCAGTGGGGTGCGGGTCCACGATGTCATTCGCGAGCGCGCGCCGCATTTATTGGCAACGCTTTATGCCGGTTATCACTATCACCGGTTGGGCGAAGAAGGCGCGGGCGAGCAGACCACCACCGAGTCGCGCGTGCCGGTGTTCAGCAACCGTAACGGCCAGATCAGTGTTCGCTATTTGCGCACCGGCATTGCTGCGGGTCATAGCGCGCGTGGCCTGCCACTGTCGGCGGCGGATCTTGAAGCGCTGAATTATTTTGATTCAGTTTCTCAGGCGCCTGAGAATCGGCTGGCATTTTTTCTGGAACGCGGCGAAATGATCGTCGTCAATAACTATGCGGTCATGCATGCACGCACCCGTTTCGTGAACAATCCGCAACCGGGCAAAGAGCGCCGACTGGTGCGGCTGTGGCTGGATCAGGCGGGCTTTCGCGACGTACCGAGTGAATTCAATTTCTACCGTACCAATGGTGTACCGAAGGCCGAAGGCAAGCGCGCCACCTTTGATTTCAAGAAACTCTATGCCAGCGATCCGCTGGCGACCGGCGGCATGCCGGATATGAAAGTCAGTGAGTCGGACCTTGCCCGCACACGATAGAGATTGCCGATGTTCTCAAGATTGCCGATGTTCTCAATAGTCTGTTCTGCGGCACGGGCCGTGGCACGGACCGTCGTAATACCCTTCGTTATGGCGCTCGCCCTTGTGTCAGTGCCAACACGCGGCTTGGCTCAAACGCCAGTGCCGGCGTTTCCAAGCAAGCCAGTACGCCTCATTGTGCCGTTCCCGCCGGGCGGTGCCACTGACATTATTGGTCGCCTGCTGGCGCAGAAAATGACCGAGGTCTGGGGTCAGCCGGTGATTGTTGAGAACAAACCCGGGGCCGGCACCGTCATCGGCACCAACTCCGTCGCTAAGGCCGCGCCGGATGGCTATACCTTGGGTGTCGTCATCACCGCGCATGTCATCAATCCCAGCCTGCGAGCCGAGATGCCGTACGACACGCTCAAGGATCTGGCCGGCATCACACAATTGGCGCAAGCGCATCTGGCGTTGATGGCGCATCCGTCGTTTGCCGCCAATACCGTTGCCGAACTGATTGAGTTGGCGCGAAAAAATCCCGGCAAGTTTGCTTATGGCACACCGGGTAGCGGTACCGCCATGCACTTGGGCATGGAACTGTTGAAGTCGCTGACGGCCACCGACATCGCGCATATTCCCTATAAAGGCGGCGCGCCGGCGCTGCAGGACGTACTGGGCGGCAATCTGCCCTTACTCACCGATGTGTTGTTTGCGTCGATGCCGCACGTGAAGGCCGGCAAGCTGAAAATTCTCGCGCTGATGAGTCCGACTCGGCCGGCCAGCGCGGCTGAGTATCCGGTGATCGCCGAGACCGTTCCGGGTGTCAGCGCACTGAGCATGATTGGCGTGGTCGCGCCGGCAGCAACGCCGCGTGCGCTGATTCAGAAAATCAGTGCGGATATTGCGGCGGCGGTGAAGTCGTCGGATCTGACCCGCAAAATGGCCGAGTTGGGCATGGAGCCAATCGGCTCGACTCCGGAACAGTATGACGCACTGGTTCGCTCGGAGATCGAGAAGTGGGCCAAAGTCGTCAAGGACTCCGGCGCGAAGGCTGATTGACCCCAAAGCTACTTGGCCTTGCCGCCGGCCTTGGCGACTTCCTCTGCCAACTGCGCACCCGTCTTGTAGTGGGCGACCTTGAACAGCGTGGTTCGTTTGCTGCGATGCAGGAAGGCGTTGGCCCCGTTGACTTCTTCACTCCAGTACTTATTGGCGAGTTTCAGGTTGCCGGGCACATCGAGCATGAAGGCATCGAGCGAGCCTTTGCCGCCGAAAATGTAGAGCTTGCCGTCAATGATTCGCCAGGTGTCGGCGTCGCCGCCCCAGGGAATGCTGTAGACAATGCCGTTGGCGCAATAGCCGCCAAACTGCGGAAGGTATTTTTCCGGTTCACGGTCGAACAGAGTTTTGTGCTCGGCTTTGCTGAAGCGAAAGGTCACATCCTTGTAAACACTCTTAAGCTCGGCCTTGCCGGGCTTGTGCGTAGACTCGGTGAAATAGCTGACGACGTCGTAGCCGAACAACATCAGGTGCTTATCGCCTTCAACCGAGACCGCATTGACCGGACTTAAGCCCGCGCCCGGACTTTGCGTTACTAAAGGCGCACAGCCGGTGGCTAAAATGACGGTGCTACAAACAAACAAGTACTTCAAGGGCCGCATGTAATGCTCTCCAATTTGTAAGATGGTCGTGATGTGTGCCCCAAGCTTACCAAAATATGCCGTTGGGCCGGGCGAATTAGACCATTGGTCCGATCGACAAGAGGGGTGCTTTTGGTGCACGATAATTACTGTTGATCCTTAACCCCGACAGGCACCCAGTGAGTTTATTGAGTCCCGCATCGCCGTTAGTTGGTCTGCTCGCCGTCTTGGCACTGTTGGGCTTATGCGCGCCGCCGGCGCAGGCCGGTCAGCAACAGTACGAACCGCTGGCCGCGTCGGTGCGCAGCGCGCTGTCGGCAGCGATCAAAGACCGCGCGCCGCCCGAGCCCGTGTTTGCGTCCCTGAACGAACGAGTCGACTGGCTAGCCAATATGTCCGAACGATTGCCGCGCCGTTGGAAGCCCGAACTGCAGCAGCGCGTCGAATTTTTGAAGACAGTCCACTACGAGTCGGCGCGGGCCGGACTCGACCCGCAACTGGTGCTGGGTCTCATTGAGGTCGAGAGTTATTTTCGGCGTTATGCGGTGTCGCACGCCGGTGCCCGTGGTTATATGCAGGTCATGCCTTTCTGGGCTGGATTGATTGGCGACGGCGATGCGACCAAACTGTTCGACGCCCGGACTAATCTTCGCTTTGGCTGTCTGATCTTGCGGCATTACCTCGACATCGAGAAAGGCGACATGTTTCGGGCGCTGGGCCGCTATAACGGCAGCCTGGGGCGCGCCGAGTATCCCAACGCGGTGTTCAGCGCGGCGCGCAAGTGGGCGCACCCGCAGCGTGAGCTCAAGCAGCCTTTAGCGAAGTCGACGCCTCAATCGCCATCGTGAGACGCGAGGCGCACACCAGCTTGCGGCGTTCATCAACGATTTCAATCTGCCAGACGTGCGTTGTCCGGCCTATGTGAACCGGTGTTGCTTTGCCATACACCCAACCCGAGGTCGCCGCCCGAATGTGATTGGCGTTGATATCAAGCCCGACCGCATTCCAGCCCTCGGCAAGGCATAACCAGGCCGCGACGCTGCCGAGCGTCTCGGCGAGGGCGACCGAGGCACCGCCATGCAAAATGCCCATCGGCTGAGTGGTACGGGCGTCGACCGGCATACGCGCGGACAGAAAATTGGCACCGCGCTCGGTAAATTGCATACCCAGGTGGGCACACAAGGTATTGTGGTGCATAGTGTTGATATGTTCGGTCGACCAGTCCTTGACAAAGATCGACTCAGGCGGGGCTGCAGACTTCGACCCGGATTCCGGTGTTGGGTTCATTCAGGCACTTTAAGAAGGCGTAACAATTAATCAGATGACCTGCAAAGTGACGTTGCGACTCGCCGCTTTATGGCTGATTTTAAGCGCTCTGGGTCCCGAGGCTCGAGCGGACGCCGAAGCACGTCAACCCGACGATTCCAGCAAGGCTTCCGACGGGGCGGCATCAAAGCCCTTCAAGCTGACTTTTGGGCGTTACCAATACAGCGCTGGCGCGACCGGTGTCGACTTGAACTTGCGTTATCGCAGTGGCGAAACCAGCGCCTGGTTGGGCATTTATCGCGATCGGGATTTTGGTCAGCAGTGGCGCACCGGCCTTGAGCGTGCCTTTGCGCTGATTGACGGCGTGCCCCTGTCCCTGCAACTGTCTGGACAGGCGGCCAGCCGCGGATTTTTAGGGGGCAGTTTGACGCTGGAGTACGGCGAACCGTGGTTCGTGTCGGCCGGTTTGGGCCGCACTAATAACAAGCCCTACTTCAATTTGAATTTCGATCCGAATGATGCATTTTCGGCGGCCTTTGGTTACCGAGCGGCGAGCGGCCTGAGCACTTATGTGTACGCGGTTCGCGACAATCGCTTCAATCCAGGTCAGCAGAACACGCACTGGGTGGCCAAGCTGCCGCTGGCCGCGCGGCAGCGCCTGACGATCGATCTGCAACGCAAGACCGGGCTTGGGCCTGATCGGCGCGAGACCGATTGGGCGCTGGCCCTGACCTGGGATTTCCGAGACTGGTCGATTCGACTGGCCGATGATCGCAAACAAAACTTCGGCGACGTTGATGCGCTTCGCCTAAGCGTTGCTTATCGATTTTAGGAAGGGGTCGCCTACAACACCCGACCCGGATTCATCAGCCCGCGTGGATCCAGCGCTTGTTTGATGCGAGTCATCAGCGCCAGTTCAACTGCCGATTTGTAGCGCCGGTTTTCC
>JANORY010000888.1:0-6702 GCA_031415535.1 Burkholderiales bacterium
CTTGCTGCAGGGTCGGTGAATTGCGGCAGGAACGCGAGGAAGAACATCGCGGTCTTGGGATTCAGCATCTCTACCGTGATGCCCTCGACGAGTGCGCGCTTGCCGGTCTTGCGCACTACGACTGAGGCACCAACGGCACCATCAACGCCATGGACGTCGTCAACGTCACCAACGCCAACGGCCTTGGCGCGAATCATCGAGATGCCGAGCCAGACGAGGTAGGCTGCCCCGATCAGTTTGACAACAGCGTAAAGCGACGGGACTGCGTGAAACACGGCCGACAGTCCGGCTGCGGCAGCGATGACGTGCAGGTAGCCGCCGAGGGCTAATCCCAAAGTGCCCAAAAAGCCCACGGTTCGTCCACCGGCCAGAGTCTGGGCTGCCGCATAGAGGATTCCAGGTCCAGGAATAAAAGCGAAGATCGCTGCGGCGGTGAAGAATGGGACGAGCAATTCAGAAGAGGGCATAAGAAGGCTGCGGGTTTAAGCGAACTTATTGCGGCGTCAGACCGGCTGCCTTGACGAGCTCCGCGTGCAGCTTGATATCCCTTGCGATCAGTCGCTGGACATCTTCCGGCGTGCTGGTGGAAACCTCAATGCCTGTTTCGGCCAGCTTGGCCTTGATCTCGGCATCGAAGGCCAGTTGCACTGCACGATTGAGCTGATCGATCAGCGGACGAGGCATCTTGGCCGGGGCCAGCAGCGCCATCCAGGCCGA
This sequence comes from Burkholderiales bacterium, assembly GCA_031415535.1. Lineage (GTDB taxonomy): Bacteria > Pseudomonadota > Gammaproteobacteria > Burkholderiales > Burkholderiaceae_E > JANLTP01. Next base: position 718 of record JANORY010000888.1, read on the forward strand.
CAGGCTCAGGTCGGCGATGCCGCTTTCAGCCATCGTCGGTACCTGTGGAAACACCGGTGAGCGCTGTGGGCTCATGACGCCCAACGCATGCAGTTTGCCCGACTGGACATGCGGTACCGCTTCTGGCATCACGGCGAACATTGCCTCTACCGTGCCGCCGATCGTGTCGTTGATCGCCAGAGCCCCGCCTCGATACGGAACGTGCAGCAAACGCGTTTGTGTGCGCGACTCGAACATGAGTCCTGCCAGATGTTGTGGGCTGCCATCACCGGACGAGGCAAAAGTAATCTTGCCAGGCGCGGCTTTGGCCGCAGCGAGCAGCGCGGCTACCGTGGGGTACTTCTCCTTGTCCTTCACTACCAGGACCATCGGCTGATTGACCAGCAGTGAGATCGGCGCGAAGTCGGTCTCCGGGTCGTACGGCAAACTCTTGAAGACACTTTTGTTGGTCGTCAGAAACGAAGCTGGCGATACAGTGAGCGTGTAGCCATCGGCCGGCGCCTTTGCAACAACTGGCATACCGATCTGGCCCGAGCCACCCGCACGGTTATCAATCACAAAGGGCTGCCCCAAGGCCACGCTCAGTTTTTGGCCAAGCGTGCGTGCAATCAAGTCGACACTGCCGCCGACCGGCAGCGCGACGATGATCTTGACCGGCTTGTCGGGATATTTGCCCTGTGCCTTGGCTTGCCCAACGAAGGCCAGTGTTCCGAGTGCGCCTGTGAACATTATTGAGGTGCGGCGAGTATTCATCGGTGAACTCCCATCAACCACGCCGGGCCGCCTCAATCGTTGCGATGTCGATCTTGGTCATCTGCATCATCGCCTCGAAGGCGCGTTTGGCCGCAGCACGATCTGGGTCGGTGTAGGCGGCCGTCAGGGCGCGTGGCGTGATTTGCCAGGACAGACCCCACTTGTCCTTGCACCACCCGCACGCGCTCGCCGCACCGCCGTTATTGATGATGGCATCCCAAAGGCGATCGGTTTCGGCCTGGTCGTCGGTGGCAATCTGGAACGAGAAGGCCATGTTGTGCTGGATACCCGGGCCGCCGTTCATTCCCAGGCAAGGGATGCCCAGCACAGTGAACTCCACGGTCAGGACATCGCCCTCTTTGCCAGCGGGATAGTCGCCGGGTGCGCGATGAATTGCGCCAACCGCGCTGTCCGGGAAGGTCTCGGCGTAGAACCGCGCGGCATCCAGGGCGGTGCCGTCGTACCAGAGGCAAATTGTGTTTTTGCTGATCATTGCAGTTCTCCAATCAGGGCTGTTCTGTGCGTTCAATGATATCAAGCCAGAGGCCTGAACGCACGGCGCGCAGCGCCAGGCACGCAGCGACAAAGCGCGCTTGACTAAGTGCGCCTGACTTAGCTCGTCTTGCCTCGGCGGTGCTCGCGATGCAGCATCAGCAAGCCGGCAACGATCAACAGGGCAATACCGGACCAGGCAAGCGTGTTCGGTACATATCCCCAGACCAAGTAGCCGAGGATCAAGGCACCCAGCAGACCGGCATAGCGAAACGGCGCGATGACCGAGAATTCGCCTTGCCGGCTGGCCTGAATGATGAAGTAGTAACCGGCGGCCAGAAACCCGGCGGCCAAGGCCAGCAAACCGAGTTGTCGGGCGTCAAAGGGTTGCCAGCCTTGAAAAACCACCACCAGGGCGGCCAGGCCAGTTACTGATATTGCGGTACTCAGGGTAATGACCATAGCATTGACCCCGCCGGGAATCTTGCGTGTCAGCAGATCGCGCCCGGCGTACATGACGGTGCTGGCCAAGGAGAGCAGTGCGAACGCGTTGAAGTCATTGGCGCGCGGCTGAATCACCAACAACACACCGAGAAATCCGATCGCGATCACCAGCCAACGTGGGCCGTCAACCCGCTCCTTGAAAAAGAACATCGCCAGGATCGCGATGAAGAGTGGCGCGGACAAATTGATGGCGGTCGCGTTCGGCAGTGGAATGTTGAACAGCGCATACAAATAAAACAGCGCCGCAAAGGCTTCCAAGGCGGCGCGGAGCATGACCCAACGATCGGTAAGGTCGGCGAGTTTGACTTTGACGCCGAGCGCACGCGCAACCAGCAGAACCAGGGCGCAAGCCATGATGCCGCGAATCACGATCAGTTGCCCGGCGGGCAATGATTCGCTGACAAATTTGACGATGGCGTCGTTGAAAATAAAGCTGACCATGGCCAGCGTCATGAATCGTATGCCGCGACGGTTGTCGCGGGTTAACGCATCCATCGGTGCTCAGTGCTTGGCATTGGAGATTGCATTGACGATTATTGGTTCGGTTCAGCCATCGTCCGCAAGGGTACCAGCGGTACCAGCGTCATTCTGCAATTTTGCATCAGCTTATGGTCTTGGAACTGAAAACAGCGTTGGTATGTTGTGTCCACAATCAGGCTTGTAGTGAAGCTGATTAGGTGCCAATATGAATCCATATCAGAGCCAATAGATATCAACATGCCAAACCTTTCGATCAAACAAGTTCCAGAGCACATTGCCGAACAATTGCGCCAGCGCGCAGCACTGAACCACCGCTCGCTGCAGGGCGAACTCATGGCGATATTGACCCAGGCGGTTGAATCCGCTGCGCCGCAGTTGCTGTTCCCTGCCCAGCAATCTGCGCTGACGTATATTGGTCCAGGGATCTTGGCTGGCTCGAAATCGAGCGAACAAGTCGCCGCCGAAGTCCGGCAACGCTGGCCCAGGCCTATCGATACCGGTCCGCTCGCGGTAGACATTCTGCGCAAAGAGCGGGATGCCCGCTAATGAAACACCACACTAAGCCTCTTCTCCGATCCTGACAGCTCGGCCATGACTCGGGTTCGACCGATCCCCGCTGCGTCTCGACCGTTGTTCGTCGCCGATCTGACACCGACCTACCAAACACGTCGGCCGTTGGTGGTCGATTGCAGCGTGATTGCCGCTGCGGTTTTTGCCGAAGCGAACGGTGAACAGGCGTGGCACGGTCTGGTGGGGGCTTCATTGCACGCGCCCTGGTTACTCGACATCGAGATCGCCAGCGTTGCAGTGAAGAAAGGCCGAGCGAGTCGGCCGGACTGGGTTGAGCAGGGCCTGGTTCATTTTGCGAGCCTGGCCATTCATCGCCATGCTGTCGACGCAGCCGCGTTATCGCGCCTCGCCGTCCGATACGCGCTAACCGCCTACGACGCTGCGTACCTTCTGGTCGCCAGCGAACTCAAGGCACCTCTGGTGACCTTCGATCAAACGCTTGCGGCGGCCGCAAAACGCCATCTGGCGTCATTGCGTTAATACCCCATAAATTGTCGCGGTACCGACGTTCTAGTGAAACCCACTTAAAACGCTAAACGCACAGCGAAAATGCCTGTCGACGCCACGATAAAGAGTCAGAGTTCTCGACGATTGCGCCTAGAATATTGATTACAAAACGGTAAGCCAGCGCTCAAGCTTTACGATTGACGCCTTCGAGCTAGCCGTTCACTTCCCACATTCCAATTGTCCACAGTGCGTGAGCCGCTCACGCACTGTGACGTGCTGTTTTTTTCTGCTCGCGCAGAATTCGCTTCGAAAAAACAACAGGGAGACTAAGGTGGACGGGCCTATTCCGAATTCTGCAACTGAATCGAACTTTCAACCAGCTAATGGCACCAACGTGCCGTGCGGCGATGGCCTCATCCTGGGACGTAAATTGCAACAGCGAGCGCGTGTTCCGATGGGTTTTATGTCGTCGTCGTTGCGCGCTACTCAATCGGAAGTTGTCGATTCCGGCTTGATCCGTTACTCAGGCGAAAGCCATCTTCTGACCTTCGGTTCGACCGGCTCGGGCAAGACCTCAGGACCGGCAATTTGCAACGCGCTGACCCATCCGGGTCAACTCATCGTGATGGAATGCAAGGGCGATGTCATGGACGCGACCATAGATCGCCGCCGACAGATGGGCCAGCAAGTACATGTGCTCGACTTTCGGGGTGAGAATCCCGATTCAGGCTGCTTCAACCCGCTGGATGCCGTAAAAATGTCAGGCGGTGGCAACAGTGTCATTGCGCGATCGATGGCAGCGGCGGTGGTCAGCCGACGCGGCGATGCTCGCGAACCGTTTTGGGAAAATCAAGCTGAGGGCTTGTTGGCGGGGATGTTGTCCTTTGCGCTCGATGCTGAGCCGCTGGGCAAGCAAAACTTCAGTTACTTGTTTGATCTGCTTAACGCGGATGATCTTGTCTACGATCTGGCGGTCAAGCTCGACAAGCACGGTGAGACCATGCATCGTAGCGCCCATGCCGCATTCGCCAACTACATTCAATTGCCGGAACGTGATACCCGGCCTTCGGTGCTTGCATCTACCCAACAGTACGTGATGTTATGGGAGAGCGAACTGATCCGCGGGCTGACCGAAAACACGTCGTTTGATCTGCGCGCGTTGGTCAATGGCGAGTCCATGACCATTTACATCGTCGTGCCACCGATCCGAATGGCTGCGTATGCGCCGGTGCTGCGTCTTTGGCTCACCGGTCTGCTGTCGGCGTTGATGACGCGTCGCAAAAAAATCGAACATCGCACCTTAATGATGTGTGACGAACTGGGCACACTGGGCTACGTCGAAGCGTTTGTGACGGCGAGCACATTGCTGCGCTCGTTCGATACCCAACTGTGGTCGTTCTGGCAGAACCCGGCGCAATTGGAGATCTACAAACATCATCGCCGGACGATCATGGATAACGCCGGTGTGATCCAGGTGCTGGGAGTGCGCAACCACCTGGCGGCCGAGGAGTTTGCGAGCCTGTTCGGCGGCATCAGCGCCGACCGAATCATGGCAATGCGCCCCGACGAGGCACTGCTGGTCGTCGATGGCGCAGTGCCGGAATTGGTGCGCCGAGTCCGGTACTTCGATGATCCCGAGTTCAAGAATATGGACTCAATGAGGCGCTAAGATGAACACAAATGCAGCACGCTTTACCTTCGCTGGCGTGGCGCAGCCTATTGTTGATCCGGAACACTACCCAGGTAATGCTGGATCAACTCGAAGAAGCGATCGTAAAAATTTTCCGAAACAATGGTCTCGCCGCCAATGCGCACCAGCGCCTCGTCGGTCGATCCGAGCGGCAGCGAGAATGAACCCAGGGCACTGACGCCGACGCTGGCGTTGGTGGATGACTTCTTCAGGATGTAATGGCCCTGGAATGCGTTGGCGAACAGCAATGAGCGATCGCCCGCAGTGTTCACCGGCGTGCAAACCACACTGAATTCGATCTCGGTGTACGCCGCATCCTTGGGCTGAAACCGTTTGGTCGCGTTGATCTGGTCCGCCTTCGAATCCTTGGTCACGTAGCCCTGGCTCAGCAAAGCCCGTCGAGCCGCCTCGCAGGTGGACCTGACCGATGCGGTGTAGTCACGCGAGAAGGAGCTTTGTTTGGAAAACGCTTCATCTTTGTAGACCGCCGGTGGGCGCGGCGTCACCGAGTTGCATCCGCTCAAGGCGCACATCAGCATCAGCATCGCCAGAACGAAGCAGCCTCTGTCGATTGCCGGAAGCCATCCGGCTGATGCTGCGGTAGCACTCATGCGCTTGATTATGTCACCCCAGTGGCGATTGACCGAATCGCGTCGCGTGACTGGTCAACCCGGAAGCATCGGCGGTCGAACCGAATCAGGACTGCATCAACTTGCGATTACGATTGATCGACATCAAAATGCCAGCACCCACGCCCAGGGTCACCATCGCGGTACCGCCGTATGACATTAGCGGCAAGGGCACGCCCACCACTGGCAAGATGCCAGTCACCATGCCCATGTTGACGAACGCGTAGGTGAAGAAAATCAGCGCGATCGCACCGGCCAGCAAACGCTGAAAAACCGTGCCACCGAGGCCGGAAATCACAAAGCCGCGCGAGATGAAGGCGAGGTACAGCAGAATCAATACGCCGGCACCCATCAGGCCAAACTCTTCTGCGAACACCGCAAAAATAAAGTCGGTGGTGCGCTCCGGAATGAACTCCAGAT
>JANORY010000889.1:0-3272 GCA_031415535.1 Burkholderiales bacterium
TGCTGCGGATGTACGCGTTCCGACCGGCTGTTCAATCAAATTCCAGACCCGTCGTTATGGTGCCAACGGCCTTGCCAGTGGCCGCAGTTTCGGTCAGACCTACCGCCATCGAGCCGATCACCACGCCTGCAGCGGCACCCAAAGCAGTCGTGCCATTTGACGGAAATTGGCCAGCGTTGGCCGGGTCCATTTCGCTGGGCGGGCTTGCGCAGCAGTTTCTGCATCAAAGCGAGCTACTCGAAGAGGTCGACGATCTGTTCCGTGTGCGGGTTCCGATCAAGGCCTTGTCGGAAGCGACTACGGTGAATAAGGTTCGAGACGCGCTGTCGGCGCATTTTGGTCGGCCGGTTCGTTTGGTGGCTGAATTGGGTGCCGTGAGTGGTGTCACCGCTGCCGTTTTGGTGAAGCAACAAAGCGATGAGCGCAGTGCGCGCGCACAAGTCTCGATAGAGTCGGATCCGTTTGTGCAAACCCTCATCAACGACTTTGGTGGTCGGGTTTTGCCGGAATCGGTTCGCTCCAGTGAACAAAGTTAAGGGAGTTTCAAAATGATGAAGAATCAACTCGCCGGGCTGATGAAGCAGGCCCAGCAAATGCAAGACAACATGAAGAAGATGCAGGACCAACTTGCTGCGGTCGAAGTCGAAGGGCAGGCGGGTGCCGGTATGGTCAAAGTCCAGATCACCTGCCGAAACGAAGTCAAGCGGATTACGATTGATCCGTCGCTGTTGGCCGACGACAAGGATATGCTGGAGGATTTGCTGGTCGCCGCGACCAACGACGCGCTGCGACGCGCCGAACAGACGGCCTCTGAAAAGATGGGTACCGTGACCGCTGGGCTACCGTTACCGGCCGGATTCAAATTGCCCTTTTGAGCAGTACTTGAAACAGCCCGCCGCGCTTGAACTCTTGACCCAGGCCTTTCGTCGCTTGCCGGGTGTCGGCCCAAAATCTGCGCAGCGTTATGCGTATTATTTTTTGCAGCATGATCGCGAGGGCGCAGCCAGTTTGGGGCGGGCCCTGATCGATTCACTGGAGAACCTGCGCCACTGCTCGTCTTGTAACACTTTTACCGATGTCGATCCGTGCGAAACGTGCGCATCCGATCGGCGCGATCGCAGCTTGTTATGCGTGGTCGAAACGCCGGCTGATCAAATGATGGTTGAGCAGACGCTGACCTACCCGGGCCTTTATTTCGTGCTGATGGGCAGGCTCTCGCCCCTCGACGGCGTAGGCCCGAAGGACATCCACTTCGATCGCCTGATGCTGCGCGCGGCGGACGGTATCGTCAAAGAGGTCATACTCTCGACCAACTTTACCCAGGAAGGCGAAGCAACCGCACATTATCTGGGCGAGACCTTGAAGGCTCGCGGTTTGCGGGTTACTCGACTGGCACGCGGTGTTCCGGTCGGCAGTGAACTTGAGTACGTTGACGGCAACACCTTGGCACAAGCACTTCGCGATCGACGCAGCGTGACGGATTAACCGCTTTGGTGTTTTTTCGCAAGGATCTGGTATGCCCGATTTGAGTCAACTAATGGTTGTCCTGATTTTATTTTTCCTCGGCTTGGCCGGCGGCTGGTTCTGGCATCGCGCCCGCAGCAAGCCTAAATTGCCGGCGCAGCCGACCATAGCGAGCCAGTTGACTGAACTGCAATCGATTGGCGAGCTATCGGTATTCAAGGCGGTCAGCAAAGATATCCTGACGCAGGTCGATCACAGTTTTGGAGAATTCGGGCGCAAGTACCTGGGTTGGGCGTTCAGCAAGAAAAAGCTCGCGATGGTATTCGAGTTCGAGATGGACTTTCGCTATGACCTGCGCAGCAAGCTGATGCGAGTCGAATCGAGCGTGATCACGCCGCAGGGTGGCCGCCGCGCAATTCTGCATTTGCCGCCCTGCAAGGTTGATGTTGCGATCAAGGATCTGTCGTTCTACGATGAACAGCGTGCGAAATTTATGCCTTGGCTGTTTCCGGATTTGTTGCAAGGCTTCTTTGACGGGCGATTTTCCGAAGAGGACAAGAATCGGCTGATTGCCTCGGCCAAGTCTCACGCGCGGGTACAAGCCGAAGCGTTGGCCCTGCGTTATCGCGCACAAGTTGAGCAATCGGCTCATTCGACCCTGAAAATCCTGACCAAGCCCTTGGGGTTTGTTGAATTGGAGGTGCGTTTTGCCGATTCACCGCAAATCTCCAACGACGTTACGATGGCCGCGAGTACGCCGTTGCTGCGCGCGGCGTAACCGCGTCTGGCACTCCAAGGCGTTGGTGTCGTAATTTCGCTGCGGTCTGTCCGAGGCGTAGGGCTTGATCCTTATCCAGGGCAGCCAGGGCGGCGGTAGCGTCAGTAAACGTTGCCTGAATCCAGTCCCTGACCAGCGCGTATAGGCGGCCAGGCGAGAACTGGTGAGTCCGATCGCTTCGAGCGTAAATCGATTGGGCCAAGCGCTCAAAGCGCCAGTAGGGTGAAGCCTGAGCACAGTCCGAAAACTCTGCCGGTGCCGATAGTCCGAGCAAAAACGGCAAGCTGTGCTCGAAGTGGCCAGAGTTTCCGATCAAGTCCCAGAAGCGCGCGAAGCGTTGCACCTGTTGCATTTGTGCGAACGGGATCAACTGGCTCGACACGAGGTTATATGGCGGGTTCGGGTTGAATCGTAGATCGAACTCGGCGCTGTGCCGAATAATCGGCGTGCCGCGCAGTCGTTTCAAAATGCCGAGCTGAATCTCCTGTGGTCGCAAGGCGACCAGTCGATCAAAGCCCTGCGCAAACGATGCCAGGGTTTCTCCGGGCAGTCCGGCGATCAGATCGACATGCAGGTGGGCATGACTATGGTTTCTTAGCCAGGCCAGGTTGGACTGTGATTTCTCATTGTTTTGACGTCGACTGATTCGAGTTTGAACGTCCGGATTCCAGCTTTGGATGCCGATCTCGAATTGCAGCGTACCGGCTGGGAAGCGGGCAATCAGCGTTCGAAGTCGCTCAGGTAGATGATCCGGAATCAGTTCAAAGTGCAAGAGCAGATCGGGTGCCCGTGGTGCGCCCAATCGATCTAGAAAGAAGTTCAACAAGCGCTCGCAGTCATCAATGCGCAAGTTAAAGGTACGATCAATGAACTTGAAATGGCGGGCACCGCGCCGGTATAACTCGGCCAACTCGTGAAGGAATATTTCCAGGTCAAACGGAACGGCCGTTTTGTCCAGTGACGAAAGACAAAACTCGCATTTGAAGGGACAACCGCGCGATGCTTCGAGATAGAGGTAGCGGTGCTTGAT
>JANORY010000890.1:0-1171 GCA_031415535.1 Burkholderiales bacterium
CCGACGGCCATGCCAGCCGCGTAGGCCGCGCCGAGGGCCGTCGTTTCAATCATTTTTGGCCGGATGACCGTCGTTTTGAGGATGTCGGCCTGAAATTGCATCAATAATTCATTGACCACCATGCCGCCGTCAACGCGCAGCGAAGCCAGCCGGATGCCGCTGTCTTTTCGCATCGCGTCCAAAACTTCGCGGGTCTGAAAGGCCGTCGCTTCGAGCGCGGCGCGGGCGATATGGCCTTTGTTGACAAAACGGGTCAGCCCCGCGACCACGCCCCGCGCCGAATTTTTCCAGTGCGGCGCGTACAAACCGCTGAACGCAGGCACGAAATAGGCCCCGCCGTTGTCGTCGACCGAGCGGGCGAGGGTTTCGATGTCGCTGCTTTTCTCGATGAGGCCGAGGTTGTCCCGAAGCCATTGAACGAGTGCACCCGCGATGGCCACCGACCCTTCGAGCGCGTACGTAACTGGTTGATTTTCAAACTGATACGCCACCGTCGTCAGCAACCCGAACTTCGACGGAACCGCCTCCGTGCCGGTATTCATCAGCATGAAACAGCCCGTGCCGTAGGTGTTTTTGGCCGAGCCGGGCTGAAAACAGGTCTGCCCGACGAGGGCCGCCTGCTGGTCACCCAGGTCGCCCGCGAGCGGAACGCCCGCCAAACCGGAGGCCGTTATTTTGCCGTAAACTTTGCTCGACGGTTCAATTTTTGGCAAAATAGAAGCCGGAATCGCCCACTTTTTCAAAATGTCGGCATCCCAGGCCATCGTTTTCAGGTTCATCAATTGGGTTCGCGAGGCGTTGGTCACGTCGGTCAAATGCAGGCCGCCGCGCGTTCCGCCGGTCAAATTCCAGATGAGCCAGGTGTCCATATTTCCAAAAAGACAGGTGCCTTTTTCAGCGGCGGCGCGGGCGGCGGGGACGTTTTCGAGCAGCCATTTTATTTTCAAACCGGAGAAATAGGTGGCCAGCGGCAGCCCCGTTTTTTCGCGAAACCAGGCCGAACCGACCGTTTTTTCCAGCAAATCAACCTCTGCCCCGACCCGCGTGTCCTGCCAGACGAGGGCATTGTAAAACGGCTGGCCGGTCGTTTTATCCCATAAAACGGTCGTTTCCCGTTGGTTGGTGATGCCGCAGGCGGCGATGTCGGCAGCCGAAAGTTTGGCTTTGGCGA
>JANORY010000891.1:0-5545 GCA_031415535.1 Burkholderiales bacterium
GGCCTCGGGTACTACGGATGGTGTGGGTGCCGCAGCCCGATTCAACCTGCCAGTCAGCGTTGCGGTCGATGCGTCCGGCAACCTCTTCGTATCGGACTTCACCAACCAGACGATCCGCAGAATTCCAGCGGGTTACTAAGCACGATTGGAATAGTCGGGACCATCGGGTCCTGACCTGACCAGTCAACGGCGGTACCGGTAACGGTGCCGCCGTTGGCATTGGTGAGTCCGAGTTGGACTACTTTCTAAGACTCGCTGATCGTCACCGAGTTAATCACCAGATCGGTTACCGGCCGATCGCCCGAGCCGGTGGGCACCTTGTCCATCTCGGCGAGCACATCCAGACCCTGCGTGATTTTGCCGAACAAAGCGTAGGCCGGCGGCAACTGCACGCCGCTGCGCCCTGAAATCAGAAAGAACTGACTGCCGTTGGTATTCGGTCCGGCGTTGGCCATTGCAACCGAACCAATTTCGTACTGGCCCGGCTTAGGCAGTTCATCGGCAAACTGATAGCCTGGGCCGCCGCGACCGGTGCCGGTTGGATCGCCGCCCTGACAGACGAAACCCTTGATAATGCGGTGAAAAACGATGCCATCGTAATAGTGATAGCGCGCCAGAAACACGAAGCTGTTCACCGTTTTGGGTGCTGCGATGGCGTCCAGCACAATCGTCAATGACCCCATCGAAGTGTCCATGGTAGCGGTGTAGGTCTTCGCGGCATCGATGCACATGGGCGGTGGGCCCGAAAACTTTTGCGTTTTTGGGCTCGATCCATCGGTTGCGGGACATTGGGGTGATGACATGCGGTTAATCCTCTTTCAGGTCGGGGAACGGGGTAACTCAGGAAAAGAAATGGGTTAAATACCCGGACAAATTGAAGAGCGCAATTTAAGCATAGCCTTGGCCGCTGCCGATTGGCCGATTCTCGGCCGCGCCAAGTTATTTCAGAACGGCAGCAGTCAGGCCGTTAGATTACCCAAGCAATTCCGCTTTGAAGGCACCGAAGTGTTTGTCAGGAGAATGGGGAATGATGTTGTGTTGAGCCGTCTGCCCAGAGCCTCAATGCAAAATTTAATCGAAGCCCTTGATGAGTTCGAGCGCGACTTCATGCTAGAGCGTTCGCAGCCGTTGGAATCGGATTTTCGTGCCACGCTTCTGCCAACCAAAGAGCGCTAATCCGCAGCCAATCAAGCGTTCGATATGAGCAACTCGTCGCTGGATTTTCCGATTCGCTATTTACTCGATACCAACATTTGTATTTACGTCATGAATCACAAACCGCCGAGTGTCGTCGAGCGCTTCTTAAGGCATGAGACCAATGGCTTGGGAACATCGGCCATAACCGCAAGTGAACTCTACTGGGGCGTAAGTAAAAGCGGTTCGCCGCGAAACCGAATAGCACTTGAAAAATTTCTATCGCCACTCGCAGTCATTGCGTACGATCGCGAGGCGGCGCAACGATACGGGGAGCTTCGATCATATTTAGAAAAGCAGGGCACCCCTATCGGCCCGCTCGATCAGCAAATCGCGGCGCATGCGTTGGCGCTTAATGTCACGTTAGTCAGCAACAAGCTGCGTGAGTTTCAACGGATACCGGATCTGCTGGTCGAGAACTGGGTCTGAAACCTGAAAGATCAGCGGCCGAGCGTCAGCGCCGCCGGAAGCTGGATTAACACGAACTCATTATCATCCGGCAATTGAGCGCCGACATGTCGGCCCACACTGAACGGGAAGTTATTGTCGTCCATGACGAGCAGTGTCTGGGCATCGACAATCAGGATGTCCTCGATCGTATTAAAGGGCATCGCAAACACTGAACCCAAGCCGACATCACCGGTCAGACTCGACAACGAAATTCCTTTCGGATCGGCAATCGACATCAGATTCACCAACTCGGTTTTCCTTACAAATTCGCCGTTGGCGGCGAGTTCTACGCGGAACAGTCGTTTGAACCCATTGAGATCGCCCTGGCTGCCATCACGCTCGATAACAATGCCCTCTTTAGCATTGAACAAGATGAAGTCACCGATATTCGTGCCCTTCTCTTCGAGCTTGTACTTCATCGTTTTGCCAGTGTACTGACGTTGACCCAGATCGAACTCGCTGATCAATAGCGTCTTGGGGTCAGTACCGGTCAATGCCAGCTCGAGCATCGGATAGAGCTTGCTGCCGTCGCTTGACAGTGCCATTCCTTCAAATCCGCCTGAGCGTTTAGCGCGTACCGGGTCCGAGACCACCGTACTGCGATAGGGCCAGTAGAGTCCCGCCAGCCAGGGTGTGTTCTTTGCACCTTCGGGTTGCAGGTTAGTGCCGTCATCACTGTCCTCGGTCGGATAAATCGGAAAGTCACCAAACAGATAGACCGTCCGAATCGCCGGAAACTTTTCCTGAACACGTAACAGCGTGCGGAAATCGAAGCTCTGAATGTCCGCTCGATCCTCCTGCTTATTGCGCACGATCACTTGAGCCAAGATATCTGCCATTTGATCTGCGCCGACCGTCCGGGCACTGTAAATAATGCCGTGGTTATCGCGATCGGATCGAGGATTGATCTTGGTCTCGATATTAAAACGCACTTGCCGAGCGTTACGAGCGCGCAGCGCTGCCTCCGGATGGCTACGACCCGCACCTGTGGTGTAGTGCTCAACATAACAAACCACAAAATCGAATACGTCTTGAACCGTGGGCATGACATAGGGACTCACAAACCTCTGATGAGTGGCGTAGCTCACCGACACTGGCGAAAGACTCAGATCCTTGACTTGCGTCTCGCCGCGAAACAAGTTGTCGCAAACGAAGCCAGCCTGAATTTGTGCCAACGTCAGGTCCTTGATCAGAACTTCATCGGCAAACACGTAGGGTTTATTGTCCGCCCGCCGACATTTCTGCGCTTCAATGTACGGGTCATGCTTGAGCACCGCGATGCCGTCGCGCGAAATACCGCTATCAAACTCCAGCGTGGTCATGAAATTATCCAGTGCCGCCTCGAAGGCCGGTAAGGTATTCTCCGGTCGAAGATTGCGAGCGCCGCGATGCCCCTGCGCATCGAACTTCTTGATGTCGATCAGGCCATCGCTGGTCAGGAAATCACCGGGCTCGCCATCGCCATTCGCATCAAACTCACGAACTGCTTTTAACAGCAAGTCCGGTCGATCCGAGATCAGCCCGGAAACGCCCGCCTTCATCAAATCGAGCATTCGCGGCAAATCGTCGCAGCCGACAGGACTGCCCGTCCGACGAGCGTCGGGACCGTCACTTGCGACGCACCCGAATTCTTCGAATCAGAATCTGCGGTCATGGTGCTGCCCAACACAACTGTATCGGTTGACGCTGATGATGCTTCATTTCCGCCCCCGCTGCCGCAACCAGCAAGTGCTGCGCTGAGCATCACTGCGCCCAAGGTCAAAGCGAACGGGTTCCGCGTAGGGACTGCGATCTGCGTGTGAGCCATGTTTTCTCCGTGAATGAGGGGATCACCGCAATATTGGCAAGGCGATATGTTGATTGGATGACCGTTTTATGAAGAGTTCATGTCAGCAGATGCTGAAGGATCGATTCAACCGACACGCGAAAGAGCGTAACGACTTCGTCATCGTAGGCAGATACAAATCAAGTTCTCACTCCAGGAACGATGAAGATGCTGCATTCACCTGTATCGAACACGGGAACTTTCAGCCTGGAACCCGGTATCTTGCGCGGGGCCGAATTTTCAGTCCGCGAACGTATCCACTTATCGATAGAGCAGCCGCGCCAGTGGGTTGACGGACCGATAATCATATAACTTGATGCGCTCCTTTTTGGGCACGCGAACTGCAGGCACTTTGATGCTGTCTAGCCGATAGCCAAGTCGCGCCGCCACAGTCTCATCGCAATCAAGTCCCAACGATACCTTGGATAATCTGAGCAGATTAATCCGAACGATCTCGGGGTTTACGTGTTTGTTCATGGAAAATTCTCCTCGGTTTGAATTAAGCGGCCATGTTGCGGCTGGCAAATGACTTCGACGTGACATCGCAGTGAACATTGCGTGACGGCGGGTTTCGCAAAGTCGGGCAGGAGCGCTAAGATTCGGCCTATCTGTCCACTGTTCGGGCGGGTTGATCCGGAACTGAGACCGATGCTGCTTCAAAGACTCACTATTATTCTGGCGCTGTTGCTCGGGCTGGCGTTGCTGCCGAATACTTCTTGCTGGGCACAGCAAAGCGCGTCCCTGGAGCTAACGGCACTTCGTACCAAGGCCTTGGCCGGTGACGCACTCGCACAGTTTGAACTGGCTGAAGCCTACGATTTCGCGCGCGGTGTAGCGCAAGACCAGAAGGAAGCGTTGCGCTGGTACGAGGCTGCCGCAACGCAAGGACTGGCGGCGGCACAAAACAGTACCGGCAGTATCTTGCTGGCACAAAAAAAATACGCCGAAGCCTTCAGTTGGTTCGAGAAAGCTTCAAAACAGAATAATGTGCAATCGATCAACAGCCTGGCTTACTTGTACGACACGGGCCAGGGCGTCAAACAGGATCGCAGCAAGAGCCTGGTGCTCTACACCCAAGCGGCTAATATGGGTTGGGCTGAATCCATGTGGAATCTTGCCAATATGTACGGCGTTGGGATTGAAGGTGCCAAACCGGACTACTTGACATCCTGCACCTGGACAATTCGCGCCGCCAAACACTTGCTGGACCCTGGCTCGCAGGTGCTGGTAAACATTCAAAAAGCCTTGCCGATCTTCGAGAAACTGCTGACGCCCGCGCAACAGGAAACCTGCCGCAAGCAAGGCGAAGAGTGGCAACCCCCGCAGGCTAGCGAACTGAAGAAAGGCAACTGATGAGCCAACTGCATTCGCCGATCACCGCCTTGGGCTATCTCGGTATTCAAACGACTTCACTGGATGCCTGGGCCGACTACGGCACTGGTTTTCTGGGGCTTGAATTGGGCGAACGCAGCAAACACCAGGCGCGCTTTCGAATGGACGATCGCGCCTGTCGAATTGCCGTGCACCCAAGCAACAGCGCATCAGGAATTGCCTACTTCGGCTGGGAAGTCGCCGACGCGTGCGCTCTTTCCGAATTGGCTGCGCGCCTGGAGGGTGCCAAAGTGGCGGTCACACCCGCGACACAGAGCCTGCGCGAGCAACGCGGCGTCGCGGATCTGCTGTCGTTCGTCGATCCTGCCGGTAACCGGCTCGAAGCGTTCTACGGTGCCGTGTCAGCGGACTCGCCGTTTGTGGCTGGGCGCAGCATCAGCGGTTTTCGAAGCGGCTCAATGGGTATGGGTCACGTGGTACTGACCGTCAATCACGCCGAACCGTTACTAAAGTTCTACCGGGACGTGCTCGGATTTGGCCTCTCCGACTACATACTGAATCCGTTCAAGGCTTATTTTTTGCACGTCAACGGCCGACATCATGCGCTGGCCTTAATTGAAACCGGCAAAGCGGGTGTGCATCACATCATGCTCGAGATGCTCGGGCTCGATGATGTCGGACAGGCCTACGACCTGGCACTCGGCATTCCCGATCGCATCGGAACGACCCTGGGTCGGCACAGCA
>JANORY010000892.1:0-1057 GCA_031415535.1 Burkholderiales bacterium
ACCGGCGATGAGACCGGTGCCTTCTGCCGTCAAAAATTTCAGGAAATAACGGCTGTTTGAATCAAAAACCAGCTCCGGCTGACCAGTCGGGGAGAGTCTGAAAACGTCGTCGTTCAACTCAAAAAACAGGCTGTTTTTGAAATTCACGATGGCCCTGCATTTGTAATCTGCCGGAAAGCCCTCCGCCGGGCCGAGCAGTTGCCAGGCAGAAAAATCGGCCAGATTCACGCCCGTCGAAGCCGCCCGATAAATGCCCTCGTCGGTAGCCATGTAAAAAAATCCGCCGACCTCGGTGAGGCCGTAAACCGGCACATTCGTGAAGGTCGTGAACTCAAATTCGTCTTTGTCGAGCCGCAATTTGACGATGCCAAAACCGCAGGAAAGCCAGGCGGCGTTGTCTTTCAGAAAGATGTCGTAAATGTGTTTGTCGCCCAAAATGGACGTGTTCGTTTTGATGAACGGCACGTTCGTGACCACGCCGTTTCGCCACAAATCGATGTTCGAATTCGCGTAAGTGAGCAACAGCGTTTCCGTTTTCGGGTCGAATTTTATTGCGCCCATTCCGATTTCGCTGAGGCCTTCAGTTTTGGTAAAAAAACGCGGGGCGCGGTCGCTTTTGTTGAGTTCAACGAGGGCCCATTCGGTGGCAAACCAGATTTTTTCGCTGCTTTGCGTCACCCAACGGCCCCGTTGCCAGGGCAAATGCTGCGTCCATTCACCGATTTTGAGCTGGCTCAAACTGGTCGAATCCTGGCTGGACAAGGCAAAAGGCAAAAGGCAAAAGGCAAAAATTTGGAGACAGACCGGACGGCAAAACACCGTTTTGAAGAAGTTGAAAACTTGCATGACGAATCGTTTTTTGCCTGAAAGGCGAATTGGTCGGGAGGTATTGCCGGGGCCGATTTTTTTATCAGCCGATTGGCAAATGGCCGACGGATGCGGGCAAAATTACATCAAAAATTCAGACGGCACTTGCATCAAAAAGGATAGTCCGGCGTTCAATTGCCGTTCAATTTTTTCAATCAATCCGACGTTTCATTTTTCAATAAAATATCAC
>JANORY010000893.1:0-8781 GCA_031415535.1 Burkholderiales bacterium
GAACGCGAGGACAATACTTTTTTTCGGCTGACCAGCCCATCGGTAATCGCGCAATTGCGCGAATCGTTTCCTGATCTGCCGGCGAATCCTGATCCGCGCACGGTGTTTCTGAAGCTTCGTGAACTGCGTAATACCTGGTGAGGGTTCAAAGCACGCCTGCCAAGCTTGAACCAATGCTTACGTTGAACTGATGGTCGCCAGCCTCGTCAAACGCCTGCCGTTCTATTACGGCTGGGTGATCATTGCCGTAGCCTTTGTCACGATGGCGCTCGGCGTCAACGCGCGCACTGCTTTCTCATTGCTGCTGCCGCCGATCCTGACCGAGACCGGTTGGGACCGTGGCGTGACGGCCGGTGCGTTTTCGTTCGGCTTTCTGGTGTCGGCCGTGATGAGTCCGGTGCTCGGGCGCTGGATGGATCGTTACGGTCCGCGCTTTGTGTTGTTGCTGGGTATTGTTTCGATTGTTACCGGACTGGGTCTGGCGACCTTGGGCACGCAGCCCTGGCATCTTTACTTGACCTTGGGTGTGCTGGTCGGCGGCGGCAGCGTCTGCATGGGCTACAGCGGCCAGTCGCTGTTCTTGCCGAACTGGTTTGTGCAGAAGCGCGGCTTGGCCATGGGTATCGCGTTCTCGGGGGTTGGCGTTGGCTCGATGTTGCTGTTGCCGTGGATGCAAACACTCATTGAATCCGGCGGCTGGCGACACGCCTGCCTCACCCTGGCGGTGATTGTGCTGGTCGTTGGCCTGCCCTTGAATTTGTTGCTGCGCAAAAAGCCGTCCGAGCTCGGCCTTTTTCCGGATGGTATCGACCCCAATACGCCGCCAGTGGGCAGCGCCGCCGGCAATCCAAAACCCAAGACCAATATCGTCGATGCCGAATGGGCGGCGATCGATTGGACCCTGTCGCGGGCCATGCGTACCGCTCGCTTCTGGTGGATTGCCTCCGGCTATTTCTGCATGATGTATGTCTGGTATTCGGTGCAAGTACATCAAACCAAATACCTGATTGATATTGGCTTCTCCACGCACGACGCCGCCTGGGCGCTCGGCGCTGTCAGCTTGGCAGGAATCCCGGGACAGATCGCACTCGGCTATCTGTCGGACCGTATCGGCCGCGAACCGGTTTACGCGTTCAGCAGTCTGGGGTTTTGTGGAACCTACCTGGTGCTGCTCGCGCTGGCGAACCATCCAAGCATGACGCTACTGTATGCGTTGATTCTTCTGCAGGGCCTGATCGGCTACGGATCAACCGCCGTGTTCGGTGCCATCCCGGCCGAGATTTTCGAGGGCAAACATTACGGCACTATTTTCGGCATGCTGATGTTGGGTGCCATCACCGGCGGGGCGGTCGGCCCCTGGCTTACCGGACGGCTGTTTGACTACAGTGGCAATTATGTTGCCGCGTTCTGGATTGCCATTCTCTGCGGTCTGTATGGCGCGTTTGCCATCTGGAAGGCATCACCCGGCAAGGTTCGGGCGGTCGCTGGGCGTATGGCGACGGCTCGCGCTTAGTGGTGCACTATGAATGTGCCTCACGAACGATCATCTCACCAAGCATCAAGCTACTTCGCGGCACTTGTAATCTTGAATCAGAACATCGGCTGGAAGTTCGAGTCCTGCGGCCAGTCGTCGAATCAGTCCCACGGTCAGCGGGCGAACCCGATTCAGAATCTCCGCTACACGGGCGCGAGATCCGATATACGGTTCGAGATCCTTGCGCGTCAGTCCACGGGACTCCATGGCATGTTCTCGCTTTGTTCGAACAGGACGCAATCCCATCTTCTACCCCTCAAATAGTCGCAGCATTGATGCCATCGTATTCCCGATGAGTTCCTACGAAACGGACAAACATCAATGACCAACGACTGGTTAGGCATCGCCGGAAGAGTCTATGCGGTAACCGGTGCCGGCAGCGGCATTGGCAGCGCGATTGCCGGTGAACTCGCGAAGGCCGGCGCGTCGGTGGCGCTGATCGATCGTGACGAGCACTCGGCCGCCGCGCGCGCCACAGAGTTGTCGGCGAACGGTGCCCGAACTTTGGCGATCGCCTGCGACGTGTCCGACGAAGCGCAAGTGCGCGCCGCGGCTGATCGCGTTGAGTCTTCGCTCGGACCTTGTGCGGGTTTGGTGAATAACGCCGGTTTTCTGCGGGCGGGTTCATTGGACCCGGTGTCGCTGGCGGATTGGAACGCGGTACTGGCGGTGAATTTGAACGGCTTCCTGTTGTGCTCACGTGAGTTTGCGCGTCACATGAGAGCGCGCGGGCGTGGCAGTCTTGTGCAGATCGCCTCAGTGGCCGGTTTGCATCCGCAGACTCACAGCGGCGCGTACAGCGCGAGCAAAGCCGCAGTGCTGCTGCTGTCGCGCCAGATCGCCGCCGAATGGGGGCCATCGGGACTGCGCAGTAACGTGATCTGTCCCGGTATGATTCGAACGCCGCTGTCGGCCAAGTTTTACGAGCAGCCGGGCTTCGAGCAGCGCCGGGCGGCGGTAACCGCCAGCCGTCGCGTCGGTGAACCGATCGACATTGCCAATCCGGTTTTGTTCCTGTTGAGCGATCGATCCGAATATTTGAATGGTGCCGAATTGCAAGTCGACGGCGGACTCGGCTGCATGCTGATGGACATGGTGCCGCGCCCCGGTTTTAACGATGCCACCACGCCATGACCTTCGGTTACGTCACAGCTAAACATATCGCCGCAATGAGCCGCAGCTTGGCGTTTGCGCCATCAGTGAGTCTGCCCCTTGATATGAAAGTCAGTGCACCGATTGATATCGGGCGAAGCGCTGACGCGAAAGGATTGCAATGAACGCCACAAGTCGAACCGTATTGATTACTGGCGCCGCCGAGGGCATTGGTTGGGCGTGCGCGCAACGTTTTGCAGCCGACGGATATCAGGTCGCACTGGTCGACATCAATCCCGCTGCGGTCGCCACGCGCGCTGCTGAACTTGGCGCGGCGCACAGCAGTTGGGTCGCCGATGTGCGAGCCGAAGGGCAGGTCGAAACCGCCGTTGCCAACGTTGCGCAGCGGCACGGCCGAATCGATGTGCTGGTGAATAACGCTGGTATTGCCGATCAAGGCAAGCCTACGCTCGAACAATCGGTCGACGGGTTTGATCGAGTCTTGAACGTGCATCTGCGCGGCACGTTTCTACTGAGCCGCGCGGTCGGCCGTCTGATGCTGGCGCAAGGCGGCGGCGCGATCGTCAACATTGCGTCGATCGTGGGCGTGCTGGGCATTCCAAATCGCAACGCCTACGGCGCCGCGAAAGCGGGCATCGCCGCGATGACGCGATCGATGGCCTGCGAATGGGCGCGCCAGGGTATTCGCATCAATGCGGTGGCACCCGGCTATGTGCGCACCGCACTGATGGATGGATTGATCGAACGCGGCGTGCTTGACTTGGCTGGCATCGAATCCCGCACGCCAATGGGACGGATGGCGCAGCCGGCCGAGATCGCCGAAGTCATCGCCTTCCTGGCGTCGCCCGCCGCGAGTTTTGTGACCGGTGCGACGATGATGGTTGACGGCGGTTGGAGTGCGTTTGGGGCAGTCGAGGCTGCGTTGATTCAGTAGGAGCGGTTGTGTGGACCGCAAGCAAGGTGACATCAGAATGGGCAGAACTTCAAGCTAATAGCTGCGCCATCGAGAAAACGAATCAGCCTCTTCCAGCCAGGATCAATGCACGGCGAAGTTCGACAACACGACCGTGCTGCGCGAGGCAAAGGATTGGGTCTGGATCAGGCCATGTACAGCGACATTTCTCCCTAATCTTGGTGATGGCGAACCCAGTTATCGCGTCATAGAATGTCCGCTTAGACGCACTTTTGGGGCGTCGTTTGCAACGCATTGAACGGCTGCGCCGGGAGGGGCAGACCCGTAAGGAGAGACAGAAATGCCTACCGTCTATTACGGAAACAAGGGCGAACCCGGCATCAAACTGGAACAGTCCGACGACCTTATCGCGGTTCGCACACGCAGCGGCCGGCCCGTGCTGCGGGATCGCGGTGCAGTCGCGGCACCAGCTTCCATGGAAGTCGCCGACGGCACTCTGGTCGTGGAATATCCCGATGCCGGCGTTCAAGTTTACCGTGTGCCCGTACACGCGCCCGGCCGATCACTTGTGGAGCGCAAGTCGGCACTTCGGCAAGTCGGCGACGTCCGATTTGCCGGAGGAGTACTTGTCGATTCGATTTCCAAGCAGCCGGTGCTCTACACCGAGAACCTTTTTGTCAAGTTTGAAGATCGGATTGAACCCGAAGCGTGCGAGGCTGTGCTGCGCGAGCACTCGCTGTCGATTAAGGAAAAGCTTAGTTATGCGACGAACGCGTATTTCGTAGCCACAGCGGAGGGTACCGGTCAAGCTGTGTTCGACATTGCCGAAAAGCTCCGTGCGCGTGCCGATGTCCAGTACTGCCATCCGGAACTGATCCGCCGCAGAGCCCGAAAGCAGCTTTTCCCGCAACAATGGCATCTTAAGAAAACGCAGCTCAACGGCGTAACTATCGACGCACACGCTCATGTGGAAGAGGCGCACGGGTTGTCTCAAGGCGAAGGTATCACCATTGCAATCATTGATGACGGGGTTGACATCGATCATCCGGAATTTGCGGGCTCGGGCAAAGTTGTCGCACCACGCGATGCCACCGGCCAGAACAATGATCCGCGGCCAAGAGACCAAATTGGTTCCGGCCCCGACAAAGGCGACAACCACGGAACGGCATGTTCGGGCGTCGCCTGCGCCAATGGCAGCCATGGTGCCTCGGGCGTGGCACCTAAAGCGCGGCTGATGCCGATTCGGCTTCAATCCGGTTTGGGTTCTCAGCGGGAGGCAGACGCGTTCAGTTGGGCCGCCGCGAATGGTGCGGACGTCATCTCATGCAGTTGGGGCCCGGAGGATGGCGATTGGTGGGACGCCAATGACCCGAGGCATCGCGAGCGAGTTCCCCTGCCCGACAGCACTCGCCTAGCGATCGAGAATGTTCTGCGCACCGGTCGCAACGGCAAGGGCTGTGTGGTCTTGTTTGCCGCCGGCAATGGCAATGAATCGGTCGACAACGATGGCTATGCAAGCAATCCCGGTGTCGTGGCCGTGGCTGCGTGTAACGACCGCGGCACTCGCAGCGTTTATAGCGACTTCGGCCAATCAGTCTGGTGCGCCTTTCCGAGTAACGACATCGGCCATGCCCCGTTCCAAAACCCGCCGCCTCTGACGCCTGGAATCTGGACAACCGACCGGTCGGGATCTGCCGGATACAACGTCGGCAAAATCGCCGATGGCGACGGCGCCGGCAACTTTAGCAACGACTTCGGCGGAACATCGAGCGCGTGCCCGGGTGCGGCCGGCGTGGCTGCCCTGGTGCTCGCGATCAATCCCGCGCTGAAATGGAACGAAGTCAAGGATCTGTTCAGACGCGCGTGCGATCGCATCGATCCCCAGGGTGGCGGCTACGATGCGAGCGGCCATAGCGACAAGTATGGGTTCGGTCGCCTGAACGCGTTCGCGGCTGTTCAACTCGCCCGGCCCGCGCCGCGCGATCGGATCTCGGTGCGTCAGACCTTCGATACGCTAATACCGGACTTGCGCACGATCAGTATGCCAGTCGAAGTGGCCAGAAACGATCTGATCGAAACGGTCAGCCTGGAACTCAAGCTCGAGCACACCTATATCGGTGACCTCAAAATAACCGTACAGCCGCCGCCGCGCACCCAGGTCGCGGCAATCGTGTTGCACGACCGTGCTGGCGGATCGGCGGCAAAGCTCGACAAGACCTACGACAGTCAGAACACCCCCGCGTTGGCACGTTTGGTCGGAAAGTCCGGCAAGGGAACTTGGACGTTGATTGTTCAGGATGCCGCATCGCAGGACAGCGGCATGCTGCGCTCGCTGACTATCAATCTTGATTTTCGGCATGCGGATCGCGACGTTCAGCCGGTGCCGACGAGTCAGAAGCGTGCGTCGACAATCAAGACCGGTACGCGCAAACGAGCGGCCAAGAAACCGGTCACTGCCAAGCGTGCGACCAAGGCAAAAACCGGCGGCAATTCGCGGTCGGCTTCCGTGCCTGGTTGAATCTGACCGCGTGACGCTGCTGTTGTCGAGCCAAGAGCCCTAATGTCTACCCCGACTGGGCCGCCGTGAGCCTAGCCGCCATCGCCTTGCGAGTCGCCTCGGGCAAGCCGGTCGGGTCGATGAGCATGCCGAACACTTTTAGATTGTGCGTGTGTGCGAGCTGATGCAGATGAAATGCGTTCTTCATCGCGATATCGCGCCCGCCTGCGTCCTGCGCACCATTGATTGCGAGCTTGGCCATCTTCAGTGCAAAGCGTGATTTCGTGGCGATCTTGCGCGCCATTTCCATCGTTGCACGCTCGAGTTCGGCGCGGGGCACAACCTTGTTGACCATGCCCAGCGCCAAGGCGTCGGACGCGCCGATCGAGTCCGAGGTGAACAGCATTTCCTTGGCCTTGCGAACACCAAGCTCCTGGACATGGTGGAACCATTCGACGCCACCGACCCCGAAGCTCACCACCGGATCGGCGAACGAAGCATCATCGCTCGCGACAATCAAATCGCAGGGCCAGGCCAGCATCAGCCCGCCAGCAATACACTTACCCTGAACCGCAGCGATGGTCGGTTTCGCAATGTTGCGCCAGCGCTCCGAGAAGCCGAGGTAGATCTCCTCCTCGCGCGACATCTGCGCCTCGGCACCGGCGCAGCCAAAACCGCACATGGTCCCGACCGTCTGATAGCGCTTCATCGCGCCCGCCGAATCAGTTTCCGACAGATCATGACCGGCCGAGAAGTGTTTGCCCTCGGCCGCAAGGATGATGACCCGCACTTCGTCGTCGTGCGCGGCCCGATCGAAGGCCTCATTCAGTTCGTAGAGCAATTGCGTGTCCTGCGCGTTGGCGCGATCCGGACGGTTCAGGCGGATGCGGGCGATGCCGGGTTCGGGGGTTTCGTAGATCAGCGTTTCGAAGGTGGTTTGCGCCATGGGTATCTCCTCATAGTTCGATACGGATGAATGAAGTCTACGCGTGAGCGCGCTTGAGTTCAAAGACGATTTCGCGCGATGCCGCCCGGAGGAACATCCCAAAGGCGGCGGCTCGCGGGACAGATGCCGTATGATCGTTGGTCACCCTCAATTTCAAATCCCGACAGGAGCCGCCCTAATGCCAAGCCTTGAGTTCCTGCTGAACATACTCAACCCGAAGCTGACGATTTTTTTCCTGGCTTTTTTGCCACAGTTCATTCGGCCAGATGCAACCGAACCACTGCTACAACTGCTTTTGTTGAGTGCCGTCTACATGGCGATGACTTTTGTGGTGTTCGTAATTTACGGCTTTCTCGCCGATGTTTTTCGCAAGGCGGTGATCGAATCGCAGCAGGTTCAAGCCTGGCTTCGGCGCGGCTTCGCGGCAAGCTTTGCGGGTCTTGGCGTAAACCTCGCATTGACCGAAAAGTGAAGCTGATTCACGGCCATCTACCTCAGACGATGCTAGCGTAATCACGCCGGCCATTGTTGCCCAACCCAGAGTGCGACCTTATGAAAGTAACCAGCCACCATCAACATCGATCGTCGTGCCGGTTACGAAATCGTTCTCGATCACAAACAAAATGCCCTTGGCTACTTCGGCCGCCGTACCGGCTCTGGGAATGACGTTGCTGGCGGTCATTTTCTGGTAGAGCGCCGAGCGCTCTTCGCCTTGCAACGACACCATGGGAGTGTCGATCGATCCCGGTGAGACAACGTTGATCCGGCGCGGCGCAATCTCTGGTGCAATGGCACGCACCAGTGCCTCGACTGCAGCACCAACGCTGGAAAGCGCTACCTGACCTGGTTTGCATTTGCGCGCCGGCGAGCCACTGACCAATACGATGGCACCCTTTTCGGAAAGATGCTTTCCGCCAAGCCTGACGACATTGGCGTAGCCCCAAAGTTTGTCAAAAGAGGCCCGGTAGCCGTCAAGTTCCATGTTCATAAACGGTCCTATCGCGCGGCTGCCGCCAGTTGCTGCGCTCACCAAAATGTCAAACGGTGCCAATGACTCGAAGAGCGCTGACAAGGCTGCCCGGTCAAGGACGTCACATTTTGCGGCGATGATGCCTTTCGCCAGCTTGACCGCCCGATCAGGGTTGCGACTGACCACGGTTACCGACGCCCCTTGGGCCGCCAGTTGTTCGGCGGTTGCCAAGCCAATGCCCGAGGTGCCACCAAATACGATTGCTTTCTTGCCGGCTAGTTCCATGATTTCTTTTTCCTTTGTTGGTTCGACGCTTGGGACCTTCCGAGTCGCCAATATTAACTGGCGCTGACGTGCCTGCCTTCGCATAGCATGGCTCATCTGGTTGGTTTGACTGGCTTGGTGTAATAGTTGATTTCTATACTTCGTCGCTTGCTAAAATCATGGTAAATCCCGATCTGAAAGAGCGATTTGCCGCGCTCGGGGTAGAACCGTACGCAACAACTCAGGAAGAGTTCAGAGTGTTCCTCGCTGCCGAGAAAACAAAGTACTTATCACTTATTGCAGATAATGATATTAAAGCCGAATAAGGTCAGGATCAGCACCGCCAAGACCAGTACGGGCAAGACCCGGCTTTCCCCAAAAGAGCGAGAGGCACGAATCGTCGAAGGGGCGATCAGCTATTTTTCGGAAGTGGGCTTTACCGGTCAAACCCGTGTGCTTTCGAAGCGAATGTGCATCACCCAGCCTTAGTTGTATCGCTACTTTGCCAATAAACAAGCGCTGATTGATCGGGTCTACCAAACGG
>JANORY010000894.1:0-1100 GCA_031415535.1 Burkholderiales bacterium
TTTTGAGCGCGTCCGACCGGGCTTCATCGCACGCGTGAAGCACAAGTATCCGGGCCTCACATCGTCGGAATTACGGCTGATTCTGGTTTTGAAAATGAATTTGCAGGGCCTTGAAATCGCCGATATGCTCGCCGTTTCGCCCGAAACCATTCGAAAATCGAAATATCGCCTCCGCAAAAAATTGGGCCTCGAAGAGGAACGGCTGGATGAGCGAGTTCAGGCGATGGAATAAAAAAGGGCCGCCCCGATAAATCGAAGCGACCCAAAAATTCCTATAAACTATTGCCAAAATTCAGAGGCGAGAAGTGAGAAAGGTGAGAGGCGAGATTTTACCGCCTGCCCGCTCGCTCATCTCATCGAACGAGCACGACTTTGCGCCAAATCCAGCCTGAATTTTCTGTTTTCAGACCAACGAAATAGGCTCCGCCGGGCAAATCCTCCGTATTCCAGACCACTTTCTGGCGGCTCTTTTCGAGCCAGCTTTCTTTCTCAAAAAACTGGAATTGGCCGGTCAAATCCATCAAAACGAGCTTCGTTTTTCCGGATTCCGAAAGGTCGAAAACGATGGTCAACTCGTCGCTGAACGGGTTGGGCATCGTCTGAAAATCAGCCTGTCCCGACCACTCGGGAAGTGGTTTTTCCGCTAACGCGGGATTGTGTTCAATTGTCTTTTCTATAAAAACAGCCGCTTTTTCAGCTTCCGTCGTTTCGCCGTCATGGCCTGTCAACAGCACCGGGCAAGCTCCCTGGGTAGCGGTCAAAATGGCCGTGCAGCTTCGGGTGTTGCCCGCCCAGTCGGTTGCCGTGAAAACGAGGGTATGCGTCATGCCCGGCGCACTCGCCAGCAACATGCCGGCTGTCGGATTTTGTGTTTTCACAACCGGATACGAGCAGCCGTCGGTGGAGACCAATTGGCTCGTTTTGTTCGGAACGAGGAGCTGGCAGGAGACATTCAGCGCGACCGTTTGAGCCGGTGGACAAGTGTAAATCGGCGGTTTGGTCGCATCCTTTGCTTTCACGGTGCGGGTGCAGGTGGATGAATATCCGTTCGCATCCGTCACGGTGATGACTACCGAAAACTCCTGGTTATGCACCGCCGC
>JANORY010000895.1:0-2768 GCA_031415535.1 Burkholderiales bacterium
CCTCGAGCGCCAATCTGCCGAACGGAAAAATCCTGTTGTGGTCGGCCGAGTCGCGCTTCGGCTTTAGCGGCGGCGGGCAAACCTACTCGGTCACGTTCGATCCGGCTACTTCGTCGCTCACCGAGCGGCTGGTATCTGAAACCGGCCACGATATGTTCTGCACCGGCACGACCAATCTAGCCGATGGCCGCCTGTTGATCAACGGCGGCCTGAGCAGCGAGAAGACCAGCTTGTTCGACGCCAACACGGGCACCTGGAGCAGCGCTGGTGCCATGAACATCCCGCGTGGCTATCAGGCCAATACACTTTTGCAAGACGGTCGTGTGCTGACTCTGGGTGGCTCCTGGTCAGGTGCCGCGGCCAAGCGACACGGTGAGGTATGGAGCGCGGCGAGCGGCTGGAGCCGACTCAGCGGTGTGCCGATTGATCCGTTCTTGTCGGTCGAGACTTCGCGTCCGTCGTTCGGTCCCGACTCGCATTTCTGGTTGATTCCGTCCGGCAACGGCAAAGTCCTGTACGCCGGTCCCGGCGTCAACATGCACTGGATCGACACGACCGGCAACGGCAACGTTTCCTTGATTGGACCGCGCGGCGATGACGAGTTCAGCATCAACGGTAACACCGTCATGTATGACACCGGCAAAATTCTAAAGACCGGCGGTGCACACAACTACACCGACACCGATGCCGCCGCCAACGCCAACAGCTTCATCATTGATGTCAACGAACGTGCGCTCGCCCGTCGAATTGGTTCAATGGCTTACCCGAGGGCGTATCACAACTCGGTGGTGCTGCCGAACGGCCAGGTCGTCATCATGGGCGGCCAAACTTATGCCAAAGGCTTCACCGATAGCGACTCGGTTCTGGTACCCGAGTTGTTCGATCCCCTGACCGAAACCTTCACTCGTCTGCCGCCGATGAGCGTACCCCGGAATTATCATAGCGTTGCCCTGCTGCTGCCGGATGCTCGCGTCATGTCCGCCGGTGGTGGCTTGTGCGGTGATGGCTGTGCCGCGAATCACCCGGACATGCAGATCCTGAGTCCGAATTATCTGTTCAACGCCGACGGCAGCGCTGCCACGCGGCCGCTCATTACCAACGCGCCGGCAGTGTCCGGATACGGCGTGAACCTGGCGGTCAGCACCGACGCTGCGATCGCTTCGTTCGCGCTGGTACGCATGTCATCGACCACCCATGCGGTCAACAACGATCAGCGCCGAATCCCGGTCAATTTCACCGCCAATGGTAGCGGCACCGGTGGCAGTATCGGCTACACGCTGCACATGCCCAGCAACCCGGGCTGGGCTCTACCCGGCTACTACATGTTGTTTGCCCTGAACGCGCAGGGAGTTCCGTCGGTGGCGAAGATCCTTCGACTGGCTCAGGAACAGGCGCCAAGGCTGGCGGTAATCGCCGATCTGAGCGCCGCATTGGGCAGCGCTTTCAACTACCCGGTGATCGCCAGCCATCCGAGCGGCGCGGCGCTGCGATTTGGCGCGCAGGGACTGCCCGCGGGTCTCGCCATCGATACGGCCAGCGGCGTGATTTCCGGTGCCCCTAATGTCACCGGTTCATTCACCGTCAGCCTGAGCGCGACCGATGGCACTCAAACCAGCAGCACCTTGGCGCAGTTGACCGTCACCGATCCCGGCAATATTCGTTTTGTTCGTCTCGAACAAGTCAGCGAAGTTAACGGCAACCCGTGGGGCTCGATGGCCGAGTTCAATCTGTTCGACGAACGCGGTAACCTGTTGTCACGCGGTGGCTGGCGGGTCAGTGCCGACAGCTCGGAGCGCGTCGCCGAGAACGGTGACCCGCTGCGCGCCATCGACGGCGACCCGACGACCTTCTGGCATACGCAATATCAAGGCGTCATTGCAGCACCGCCGCACTGGTTTCAAGTCGATCTGGGTGGCAGTTACCGGCTCGGTGGTTTCAAGTATTTGCCGCGCCCCACCGGTGTCAATGGCACGATCGCAAAGTTCCGCTTGTGGGTAAGCAGCGATGGAGTTAACTGGGGCAGCCCGATGGCGCAAGGCGACCTGACGCCATTGGGGGGTGCCAGCGAAGAGCGCATTGTTTACTTTTCGAATCTTGCGCTCGGCAAAGCCACACAACAGTCCTCGCAGTACGGCAACGGCAGTGCCACGCTGGCAGTCGACGGCAACAACAACGGTATCTACAACCAGGGTTCGGTCACCCATACCGGCGGTGTTGCCAACGACTGGTGGGAGGTCGATCTGGGCAGCCTGAATTCGATCACTGCCGTTCGACTCTGGAACCGGACCGACTGCTGCGCCGAGCGATTAGCGAACTTCAATGTGTTCATCTCGGACAATGCGATGGCAGGTCGCAGCATGAGCGCTCTGATCGCTGATGCGAGCGTCAAACGCGCGGCTTATCCGGGTACCGTTGCTGCTTCCGCATTGCTGCAATTCAATACCTCAGGACGTTTTGTTCGCGTGCAATTGGCCGGTACCAATTTTCTGAGCCTGGCTGAAGTTGAAGTGGCTGGCCTGCCGTTTACCAATCGTCCGCCGACGCTGACGGCACCGGCAGCACAAAGCTCACCAGTAGGAAACACAGTCAACTTGCAAATGCTTGCCACTGACCCGGATGGCGACCGACTGAGCTACGCTGCCCTCGGCCTGCCGGCAGGACTTGCTGTGAATGCCACCACCGGTCTGATCAACGGAACCTTGAGCGGTGCCGCAACCTTTACGACGACGGTCACCGTGACCGATGCCCGAGGTGCCAGTGCCTCGCAG
>JANORY010000896.1:0-3845 GCA_031415535.1 Burkholderiales bacterium
AAGTCCATTGACGCTCGAGCGTCAAAAATGCCAGGGCGTCTGGTGTATGTGCGGCACGGACTCTGATCAGGTTGGTCAGCGTCGGTTTCGAGGCGATGGCAGGGTCGCGCATTTGAGCGTCTCACTTCGATGTTATGGTGATCAATACTCCGAACTCAGGGGGAAAGTCTAACCCGATTGCGGGTCTTGCCATGGACGCGATGAAACGTAATTAGGGAACTCTTCAGGTTGTCGTTTTGGGTTGGGCTTATCATTGATGAATGATTAACGAATTTATGCGTCGGAGCGCATTTGAAATGGTCAGTTTTGCAACCTTTCTTGAAACGCTGCCGCATGTGAAGTCGGGTCGCCTGCGCGCACTGGCGGTCACCGGTGCCCGGCGCTCGCTGGCCTGGCCCGAGTTGCCAACGGTGGCTGACGCCGGCGTGCCCGGCTACGAATCGATCTCCTGGTTGGGCCTGTTTGCGCCGGCAGGGACACCGCCCGCGATCATCAGTAAGATCAGCGCCGACGTGGTTCGAATCATCAATTTACCTGACGTCAAGGAGCGCCTGCTGGCGCAGGGTGCCGAACCGATTGGCTCAACACCTGAACAGTTTGCATTGGTTCTGGCTAGCGACATCGCCAAGTATGCAAAGGTGATCAAAGCGTCGGGCGTGCCGTTGGAGTGAGACGCCAGAAGGGTGTCAGGGTTAAGAATGGAGCCAAATTTGACTACACATGCCATTAGCGCGAAAGATCGCGCAGCAGAATGCGATTCTGCCTTCGATGCCGTCATCGTCGGTGCCGGATTCGCCGGTTTATACATGCTGCATTGCCTGCGTGGGCTCGGGCTAAAGGTCCGCGTTTACGAGGCCGGCGGTGGTGTTGGTGGGACCTGGTACTGGAATCGTTACCCCGGTGCGCGCTGCGATGTCGAGAGCCTGCAGTATTCCTATTCGTTCTCCGAAGCGCTCGATCAGGATTGGAGCTGGTCGGAGAAGTACTCGCCGCAGTCCGAGATCCTCGCTTATGCCAACCATGTTGCCGATCGGTTCGAACTTAAACGCGACATCGCATTTGAGACTCGCGTCACGGCGACAAGTTTTGATGTCAATACCAATCGCTGGGCGATCGAGACCGACCAGGGTGATCGGGTACACGCGCAGTTTTTGATTATGGCGGTCGGCTGCCTGTCGGCCGCCAACAAGCCGCCGTTCGAAGGTCTCGAAGAGTTTAAAGGCCCGGTTTATCACACCGGCGAGTGGCCACACGAGGCGGTTGATTTCAGCGGGCTGCGGGTCGGTGTGATCGGCACCGGTTCGTCGGCGATACAGTCAATTCCGATCATTGCTCGGCAAGCGGCAGCCTTGACTGTGTTTCAGCGTACGCCCAACTATTCGGTGCCGGCCTGGAATTCAAAGATTACCGCCGAAGCGCAACGCGCGGCCAAGGCTGATTACCCGGCGCTGCGAGCAAAAGCGCGAGCGCGGCCGACCGGGTTCTATTTTCCATTCAACCAGCACTCGGCGCTGTCGGTCACGGCGGCCGAACGTGAACGTCAGTATGAAGAAAGTTGGGCGCGCGGCGGCCTGCCGTTTCTAGGTTCTTTTGGCGATCTTTTGTTCGAAGAAGAGGCCAACGACACCATCGCCGAGTTTGCGCGACAGAAGATTCGCGCCGTCGTCCACGACCCTGCAACGGCGGCCTTGCTGTGCCCGGAGAACCTGCTCGGCTGCAAGCGCTTGTGTGTCGACACCGGCTATTACGAAACCTTCAATTTGCCGCATGTGCGCCTGGTCGATGTTTCCGCCCGACCGATCGAGCGCTTTACAGCGCGCGGTATTGTCGCCAATGGCGTCGAGTATGCGCTGGATGCCGTCGTTTGTGCGACCGGTTTTGCGGCCATGACCGGCTCGTTCGATCGAATACACATCACCGGTCGCAACGGATTGACCTTGACCGAAAAATGGCGGGCCGGGCCGCGCACTTATCTGGGTTTGACATCGGCCGGATTTCCGAACATGTTCGTGATTGCCGGTCCCGGCAGCCCGTCAGTGCTGGCCAGCATGATCCAGGCGAGCGAACAACACGTTGACTGGATCGCCGACTGTATTGCGCACCTGCGCGATATCGGCGCGCAAACCATCGAAGCACAGGTGGGGTTCGAAGACGAGTGGGTTGAGCATGTCAACGAGGTCGCGAAGATCTCACTGCGTTCAAGCTGCAGCTCCTGGTACGTGGGGGCCAATGTACCGGGACGACCCCGCGTGTTCATGCCGTACATCGGCGGTTTTCCGGTCTATGTAAACCGTTGCAACGACGTCATGACCAAGGGCTACGAGGGCTTCGCGCTGGATGGCGCCACCGGCCCAGCGAACTTGCCGCCTCGGGTGCGATTAACCGAACGCTGGCGCGTGCCCTTGGATATGGACGTTATTTCACCGGCTATGCTGGCCGCGAAGCGAGTGCCGATGGTTTGAAGGGAGCGGTTATCGCTGGTTTGCTAAATGAGCGCCTGATACGTCAACACCCGCAACTCGCGACGGATCGGATAGGTCGATGACGGCGTCAGTTGCGCCGATAAGATCACCGCCATGTCTTCGGTCGGATCGATCCAGAAGGCGGTGCTGGCCGCGCCGCCCCAGGCCGACTCGCCGGGCGTGCCGAGAATTTGTGCGCGCGCTGGATCGAGCGTGACTGAAAAGCCCAGACCAAAACCAATGCCTTCGTAATTCGATTCTGAAAAGCGTGGTTGGCCCATGTCGGCCATATCGCCCTTCAAATGATTGCTCATCATCAACTCTACCGTCTTGCGACCGAGCAGGCGCTGGCCATTCAACGAGCCCTTGTTCAACATGCATTGAACGAAGCGCGCATAGTCGGCCACACAAGAAACCAGTCCGCCGCCGCCGGATGCCGCGCTTGGTTTGCGGGCAAAGCTGCTGGCTTGCGGGTCGTCTGCCAACTTCAATTTGCCCTCGGCAGAACGGACATAGTTAGCAGCGAAGCGGTGCAGCTTGTCGGCCGGTGCGAAAAAGTCGGTGTCTTTCATGCCTAAGGGACCGAGCACGCGGCGGTGCAGAAAGTTCTCGAAGGGCTCACCGCTTACGACCTCGACCAGACGACCCAGCACGTCGGTGCTGATGCTGTAATTCCATTGTGAACCGGGCTGCGCCAGCAGCGGCAGCGCCGCCGCTTTGTCGACCAATTGCGCCAGACTCAAGGTGGTAGTACTAAAGTCAATGCCCTGTTCGCGATACAGCGCATCGACCGGCGTCGCCATCATGAAGCCATAAGTCAGGCCAGAGGTATGTGTCATCAGATCACGCACGGTGATCGGGCGCTCGGCCGCAACGGTGGGCACATCTTCGGGCTTTGCCGCCGCGTCAGTTCCGGCTGCGCCTTTTGAACCAGCGCGTGGACCCGGCGCGCCCGGATTAATTTTGATGGTCAGGCCACCGGCACCCTTGCCACCGGTGTAGACCCGCATGTTGGCGAATGACGGTATGAACTTGGCGATCGGATCATCAAGTTGGAAGCGACCCTCTTCGTAGAGCATCATCGCGGCCATCGTGGTCAATGGCTTGGTCATTGAGTAAAAACGCGCCAGCGTGTCCTCTGCAATCGGCACTTTGCGTTCGCAATCGGCCATGCCGTAGTGGTGATAAAAAGCGGTTTGTCCCTTGCGCATGACCAGCACTTGCAAATAGGACAGTTTGCCGCTGTCTACCCACTGCTGCATCCACGGGCGAATGCGATCGAGTCGTTGTGCATCCAGGCCCAGTGCTTGGGCGTCGGCGGCATTGAAGTTGTTTTCATGTTTCATCGAGTTCTCCGATTTTCAAGCGTTCGGTTGGCTTTCG
>JANORY010000897.1:0-2433 GCA_031415535.1 Burkholderiales bacterium
CCGACCCACTTTGATCGCCATTCGGACGAGTGGCAATTTCATTTCAGCTTCAAGTCGGACGACCCCGCGCGGTTTGACGAGGACAAGTTGGTACCGCGCATGCGTGCCATCCTCAAGATACCCGAGCTGGACCCGAAAGTGCTTTCCATCGGCCACTGGATCGTGCAGGGCGTGCTCGCTGACCAGTTCCGCTTCGGCCGTGTCTTTCTGGGCGGCGACGCCGCGCACCGCCACACGCCGACCACTGGCCTGGGCCTGAACTCGGCGATCCAGGACGCCCAGAACCTCGCCTGGAAGTTGGGCTTGGTTCTAAAGGGTCAGGCCGGCGATGTGCTGCTGGACACCTATGAGACCGAGCGGCGTCCTGCCGCCGAGCGTAACGTCAAGTGGGCCCTGTTCACGTTCTCGAATCACCAGATCACCGGCGCTGCGATCGGTCTGAATCCGGCCGACCCCGAGCGCAGCCGAGCCAACTTCGAAGCGCTGCTGGCCGACGACGACGACGGCGAGGCTCGCCGCCACCGCTTCCGGGAGGTGATGAAGCTGCACAATACCGAATACCAGGCCAACGACTTGGAAATCGGTGTCAACTACGAGGCCGGCGCTCTGGTGCCCGATGGCACACCGCCGATGCGCAGAGATCCGACCGGTCGCCATTACGTACCGAGCACACGTCCTGGCGCACGTTTACCGCATGCCTGGTTGGACCGCAGTGGCGAGCAGGTCTCTACCCTGGACCTGGTGCCGCGCGATGGCTTCGTGTTGATTGCCGGCCTTGATGCGTCGCCGTGGCTGGCAGCGGCTGAAAGCGCCGCCGAGCTTCTGGGCATACGTATCGACTGCGTTGTGATCAGCGATGAATCTGCTCTATGCGACCGCACCAACACCTGGCGTAGTATCCGCGAGATCGACGATGACGGTGCCGTGCTGGTTCGGCCAGATCAAGTGATCGCCTGGCGATCGATGAGCGGCAGTAGCGACGCTCATGCCGAGTTGCTGGCTGCTCTGCGTCTGGTCACAAGCTGAATGTCGCCTGCTAATGTCACGTGCTACTGTCACACGCTAATGTCATGCGCTGAATGTAGTGTGCTGAACGAATAGATTTAAACACGGCCGAAGATAAGGCAACCGATCATGTCCAACTCTGCACCCTTTACGATCCAGACCGAGTGGATCCACATCCAATACACCGAAAGCTCGGCCTTCAACGAAACCTATGGGTTCGCGGGTAATCAAGGTGCCGTCAACCTGGAAGGCATCCTGATGCGGCCGGAAGGGCATGCATCGAAAACGCTGATGATTTTTATGCACCCTGCGTCGACCTTGCAGTTGTTGCCGGTACCGCGGGCGATGGTGCAGGCCGGCGCACATGTACTGTGCGCGGCGAGCCGTTACGCGAAGAACGACACTGCGCTGATTCTCGAGAAGGTCGCCATCGACCTGGGCGCCTACATCCGACATGCCAAGCAAAGTTTGGGCTACGAAAAAATCGTGCTGGTGGGTTGGAGCGGTGGCGGATCATTGGCGGTGTTTTACCAATCGCAGGCCGAAAACCCGACGATCACGCATACGCCTGCGGGCGACCCGGTCGATCTGCGCGGTGCCGGCTTGATCCCGGCCGACGCCGTCATTTTTCAGGCGGCACACCTCTCACGTGGACACTTGCTGGTCGAGACCATCGACCCCTCGGTCGGTAACGAACTCGATCCGGACGATCGCATCCGCGAGCTGGATATTTACGATCCCAGGAACCCGAACCAACCGCCGTATTCGGTCGAGTTCATTCAGAAGTACCGCGCCGCCCAACTTGAGCGAGTACGTCGGATTACGGGTTGGGTCAAGCAGACCTTGACCATGCTGAAGGATCGAAACACGGGCGAGATGGAGCGCGGATTTGTGGTGCATCGTACTTTGGCTGATCCACGTTTTCTTGATGCGCAACTCGACCCGAACGACCGTAAGCCGGGGTGGTGTTATATGGGCAATCCGGAAACCGTCAATAGCGGCCCGGTCGGTCTTGCCCGGTTCGGCACCTTGCGGTCTTGGTTGTCGCAGTGGTCAATCGATGATTCACGTGCCAATGGTCTAGCATGCGCCGCCGTGATGAAGGCACCGCTGCTGGTGATCGAGAACGGTGCCGACGATGCCGTACCGCAGCCCCATTCCAAAATGCTGTTCGAGGCAGCAGGTAGTCCTGATAAGACGATGTCGGTCGTGCACGGTGCCACCCACTACTATGCCGGGCAGCCTGAGCAACTGGCGCAAGCCACCCAACTGATTCGCGCATGGTTAACCAGCCGCGCGTTACTGGAGGCTTGATGTGACGGCTCCCTTGATGCCGGATCTAAACGCTCAAGCATGCCTCTGAATGCAGCCTGTATCCCGGCCAGCACGGCGAGCTGATGTTCGGATATGCCGTGGAAGCCTTCGCGC
>JANORY010000898.1:0-3173 GCA_031415535.1 Burkholderiales bacterium
GCAAACCGGTCAGCGCCTGTATGATCAGATCACTGCCTTTCCAGCCCCGGTATTCGCCACGCTTGCCAAACCAGGAAAGCTCGATCGTGGCGACGCGCGGCTGCAGTTCCCCGGCAAGAACCGCAGACTCCTCGCCGAGGATAATGAGATCAACCTGACGGCTCGCCACCTGAAGTGCGTCGAGTTCGCAAGCAACACCGAGGGTACCTTTACCCGACGCCAGGTAGGCGGCAAAGGCCGCTTCAACGGGTTCATCGCCGCGCAGCACGCCGCCATCGACCTCCTTTTCAGCGTCCCTTTCAGCGTCCCTTTCAGCGTCTATCTCGGCGACTTTTTCGACAGCCTCTGGTGCATTGACGATCACGTCAACCTGAGCGCCGGCGTCCAGCAATAGTCGCGTGCAGTAGGCACCAGCCGCGCCACCGGCCACTTCCAGAACTCTTATCCCGGCTAGCGGCAAGCGGCTCAGTTCGGACACGCTGGCAGGCCCAACAATCGTGCGGCACGTTCAACGCGACGGGGTATATGATCCTTGTACGCTGCCAGATCAATCGTCTCGTCTTGTGAGCCTTGCTGCCCGCCCAGATAACGCGCATAGACGCCCTCGCCGATACAGGCCAGGCGCCAGTGGGCAAACGCCCGATAATAGTCAATGGTCGCAACATCGACGCCCATCTGCTCGGCATAAAGGCCAGCCATTTCGTCCTGACTCAGGAACCCTGGCAGGCTGGTCGTTTCAACATCGCCGCCCTGCCCGGGATCGGCTGGGTCGTACCAGTAACAGAGCAAACCGCCGAGATCTGCCATCGGCTCGCCCAAGGTGCATAGCTCCCAATCCAGCACGCCGGCGACCGATCCCGACCGGTTCATCATGCAATTTGAAAGGCGATAGTCGCCATGCGCAATGGTCGGTTTTGACGATGCCGGCGCGCGCGCCGCCAGTGTGTCGCGCACCTGGTCGATCAACGGCAATTCGCGGGTCTTCGACTGCGCCCACTGGGCTGACCAGCGCTTCAGTTGCCGTTCTATATAGCCGTCGCGCTTGGCGAGATTGCCCAGACCCACTGAATCGATATCGATCCGGTGCAAGGCACACAGGGTATCGATCAGCGCACTACTCATTTGCCGACGAATTGATTCGCTGAAGTTGCGCGCAATGTTGACATTGCGCACCACCACCCCGTCGAGAAAATGCATGACGTAAAAATCACGATCATTGACGCTTGCATCCTGGCAGAGTCCGACCATGCGAGGCACGGGTACCGCCGTGTCGGCCAGCGCCGACATCAGCCGGTGCTCGCGCGACATGTCATGCGCACTCGGCAACAATTTGCCCAAGGGTGGGCGGCGCAACACAAAGCGCCGACCCGCGCTGTCGCTCACCGTGAAGCTCATATTCGAGCGACCGCCGGCGATCAACTGGAAGCTCAACGGCAGCGAGACTTCAGTGCGCTCGCTCAGCCAAGTGCTGACGCGCGCGGGGTTAATACCTTGAATCGTGCCTTGAATCGTGCCTTCACTCATGATTCAGACTCGACCTTTGCCTAAATCCAGAAAACCGCGCGACAAATTCACTCTGAGCGTATCGCTTTCACCTTCGGCCAATCGCCAGCCGCGCAGGCGGCGGTAGGCCGCTTCGAGCGGATGCCCGGCGACCAGCGCCTCACCACCAACCATCTGGATCGCTGCATCAACGACCTGGTTGGCGACTTCGCTGGCAAAGACCTTGGCGGCGATGGTCTCGTTCACGACATTTTCGCCAGCGTCGGTCAGTCGGGCAGTTCGGTAAACCATTGACCGGGCTGCATAGGCAGCAATTCGCATTTCGCCGAATCGCAGCCGAACCCGTTCGAATTCACCTTTGCTGCCACCGCGCCGTTGTTTGCGCAGGTCGGTGGCAACCAGTTCAAGAATCCATAAAGTGGCGCCGATGCACTCGGCAGCGGCGCGCCGGCGCACGCCGCTGATCTTGTCCAGCGCCCGCGAGCGACCGTCGCCGGCTGCGCCCAGGGCATGGTGGCGCGGCACGCGCACTTCGTTGAACTGAAACGCCGCGTGGTCGCTGCCGTCCAGCGATCTGAAGCGGCGTGACAGGACAACACCAGGGCGATCGGTATCGATGACGACCAGCGACGCGCCCTCACCTTCAATCTCGATCATCGCTGTCAAAAAATGGGCGTCGGCACCGCCCGTCACATAAGACTTCCGGCCGCTAATGACCAACTCTTCGCCCTCAATGCGAGCCCAACTCGGGCGCAGCGCATCGGCTGGTTCAGTAAAGGCAAAACCGGCGCGCTTCTCCCCGGCCAGAAGCGGCAGCAGGTGTGAGCTTCGAAGCGGCTCACCGACCGCTTCCAGCACGCCTGCGTCGGCACCAAACACACCGTCCAGATGACCAACACCCTGGCTGGCCAAGGTCTCACGCGCAACCAGAAGTGCCAGCGCCGTAGTGTCCTGATCCTGGGTCAAGTGATACAGACCCGCCGCTTTGGACGCAGCGCGCACCCGCGCCGCACGGGTCGGCGCATCAAGGCTTGGATCATCGCGCAGAGCCTGCAAGGTATCTCGGGCCAGCAGCGCTGATCGATCGCGCAGGGCCTGCAACTCGGGCGAAAGAAACTCAGGCATGAATTCTCGTAGTGAAGGACGTTGTGACTCGGCCATGTACTGGATGCAGCCACGTTCCAGATGTGATCCAGTACCGTGATCCAGTACCCTCAGGTCAGTCTACACGCCGGACTCCTCAAGCGCTCTGCTGGACCCTGCGTAGCGTTTCAATCACTCGAACTCCGGCGTGCGCCGATGGCCGGAAACTTCGGCACCGGCATTGGCCTCCAGCCTGAAGAACATCGCGGTTGACATAATTGCGATCAATCCGATCACCAGAAACGCGCCGCTAAAATCCGTTGCGATCAGATCGGTGCGGCCTGCCGCCGACCGGAATGTATCCAGCAGAATGGCCGCCAGCGCGACACCGCCCGACAGCGAAAGCTGCTGGACCACGGCGACGAACGAGGTGGCGCGACTCATTTCCTGGTGATCGATATCGGCATAGCCGAGTGTGTTCATGCTGGTGAATTGCAGCGAACGAAAGAAGCCACCAACCAGTAACACTACGACGATCACGGCATGTGGCGTGGCGGCTGTGAACAGGGCGGCCGCTGCCAGCAGCA
>JANORY010000899.1:0-1032 GCA_031415535.1 Burkholderiales bacterium
TGGGCGATTGCGGTCAAAAACGTGCCGGCGCTGTTATCGGACGCGTTGTTATCGATAACCCACAACAAGTGGTTGATCCTGCTGATGATCAACATCCTGCTGCTGATCATCGGCTGCTTCATGGAAACGACCGCGATACTGCTGATCGCGGTATCGGTCAGGCACTTGTATAACTTGGCGACATTCAGCTCTCGATAGATGAAGCCCAGCAGCGTCGCATAGACAACGGTAATGGCACCCAGTTCAGTCGGCGTCGCAAATCCGATCAGTAAGCCCGTTACCAGGATCACCGGCGCCAGCAAGGGCGGAATCGCGCGCAGGAAACTGCGTCGCAGCGCCGGCAGAGTTTGTCGCGGTTGTACCGGCGCATGGACCCGGCCGGTAATGACCAAACCGTAGACCGTCAACATCAACAGCCCGCCGATTAAAAAGCCGGGCACGATACCCGCCAGAAAAAGGTCGCCGATCGAGACTTGCGCCAGGACGCCGTAAACAACCATGATGACCGAAGGCGGGATGATCGGCCCGACAATGGCCGACGCCGCACTGCAGGCCGCCGCAAACGCCGGGTCAAATCCCTCGCGTTTCATGGCGCGAATTTCGACCGTGCCGAGGCCAGCGGCATCTGCTTGGGCGACGCCGGACATGCCGGCGAAAATCAATGACGCAAAGATGTTGACTTGCGCCAGGCCGCCGCGCAAATGCCCGACCACAGAAATGGCAAATTCAAATATTCGGGTGGCAATGCCGCCGACGTTGAGCAGATTGCCGGCCAACACAAACAGCGGAATGGCCAGTAACGGGAAGCTGTCGATGCCCGGAGCCATGCGTTGCACCACGATCGAGGCCGGCACCATCGAACCGAAAAACAGGTAACTCAGCGAGGCCAGAATCAGCGCGAACGCGACTGGCATTTCGAGCGCAATCAGCCCGAACATCACGACAAACATTAAGGTGATCGCCATCAGAGGCTGCCGGAACGAGCCTGCGCTACGGCGTCATACTTTGCCAGTTCGACGGCTTCATCGTCGG
>JANORY010000900.1:0-11594 GCA_031415535.1 Burkholderiales bacterium
CTCAGGAACCGCGCGGTCCGCTCCGTTTCCAGCGGATCATGGAATTCAGTCTCATGCGAGTCGAGTCGATTGGTCGCGAGGGGCAGCCAGCCCACGACGCCGTCGTTCGCCGCCGCTTGCATAGCCTCAATCGGCAGATAACTTTCGCGGTCGCGGGTATGAGTTGACTCGCGATCCCAGGCCAGATTGTCGGTATTCAATCCTACCGGCAGCGGATCGATCGCACCGGACCAGACATGCCGAACACCTTTTGCGTCCTTGTTTGACAAATCGAGCGGATGCGCCGTGCTCACCAGGCCGATCCGAGCTTCCTGCAGCGGTTTGCCGAGTTTGGCGAACGGTACCTGGTCGTAATTTGCCCAGACATAATCGTTGCGGTAACCAATCGCCCGGTAGTATTCGCGGGTTCGCAGGATGTAGGGAATCGGATCTTCGGTGACCGCCATGTTCTGCATTTCCTGTCTGTGCATTGAAACCCCTAATCGCCTAAAGTTTCACTCAAATCGATTCAAATCGTAACAGACCGCCTACCCGGATTAAAAGCAAGCTCATGCAGAACGAAACACGAACCCTCGAATTCGGTTGGTTTTTACCTACCGGCGGCGACACCGTCACCTATGGCACCAAAGACGGTATTGTGCCGCCGTCAATGGAACTGTTTGAGAAGATCGCCTTAGCCGCCGAGGCCGCCGGCTTTGAATATCTGTTGGTACCCGTGGCCACCGCTTGCTGGGATGCCTACATCAGCTCGGCCATGGTGCTCGCGCGAACTCGAAGTATCCGCATGCTGGTAGCCGCACGTCCTGGCTACGTCACCCCGGTGTTGCTGGCGCGAATGCTGGGTGCCATGGATCGTCTGTCTGGCGGCCGAGTGGCGGTCAACCTGATCGCCGGGCAAAGCGACGATGAAGCGCTGCAAGACGGCATTCGACTGGCCAAGGACGACCGTTACGTGCAGATGGAAGAAGACGTCACGATCATGAAAGCGCTCTGGACCGACTCGGCACCCTTGCACTTCGAAGGGCGCTTTCACACCTTGCAGGGCGCGCGATCAATACCGCGACCGCGCAAGCCACCGCGCTTTTATCTGGGCGGTGGCTCGCCCCAAGCTTGGGCGTTATCGGCCAAACATTCCGATGTCCACCTCTTTTGGGGCGATACGGTCGAGACCATTGCCGCCAATATGGCCGTCATCAAAGACCTGGCGGCGAGTCACGGCCGAGCGCGCGACATCGGCTTTGGCATGCGTTTGCAGATCATTTGCCGCCCGACCGAATCACAAGCCTGGGACGCGGCGCATGCGCTGCTGGCTGGCGTGACTGAAGCCGACACCGAGCTGATTCGCAAGCATTACGCCAGTTCAGTGGCCAATCAGCGCGTCCAGGAGCTGGCGCGCACCCATGGTGAACTGATCGCGCCGCACCTGTGGACCGGCATCACGCGGGTACGTCCAGGTGCCGGTATCGTCGTCGTCGGCAATCCACAGCAATGCGCCGACACGCTGCAACAGTTCATCGACATTGGCTGCCACTCATTTTGTTTGTCCGGTTATTTGCATGATGAGGAAGCGACTCGTTTTGCATCGATGGTCAGGCCGCTATTGACGTTACGCAATCCGGGGCGGATGCCGATAACGTCCGAACATTAGAATCGATTGCAACCAACGATTGCAACCAATGAGGAATCCAATGAACAGCTCTTCCGCAACGCTTGATCCCAGCGAGCGAGTGCTCGACTACACGCGCCGCTTTCAACGCTTTCTCGACGAAGACGTTGCGCCGCTCGAAGTGGCACTGGCCGCAGCCAAGGTCGGCACGCCCTGGCAGCCGCACCACGACGCCGCCGGGCGCATGCATGCAACCGTTTGGGAAGCCCGCAGAGCCGTGCAGCGGCGCGCTGGCGCGCTCGGCCTGTACGCACCACACATGGCGACGCAATTCGGCGGCTCGGGCTTTAGCCGGGTCGAGATGCACCACGTCGAGGAATATGTCTACCGACATTCCGGTCTCGGCTTGGGTCTGGCCGCATTGGCCTGGACCGAAGGGCCTTATCCGTCGAGCGCGTACATCAACGAATCTTTGCGCGAACGCTACCTGACCCCGTTGATCAAGGGGCAACTCACCCTCGCCTTCGCGAACACCGAATTGGGCGGTGGCAGCGATGTATTGGCGATGACCACCCAGGCTCGACGTGACGGCAGCGACTGGATCATCAACGGGCGCAAGTCCTGGATCACCAACGCACACTTCGCTGATGTTGTACAACTGGTCTGTGTGACCGATCCCGGCGCCGGTACGAAATCGTTGTCTATGTTTCTGGTCGACACCAAAACACCAGGCTTTCGTCACGGCATCGACATGCCGAACACGATGGATGATGGCTTTACCGGTGAAATCGTGTTCAACGAAGTGCGCGTACCGGCCGAAAATGTCATCGGGCAAATCGGCGACGGCTTTGCGTTGGCGATGATGTCGATCAATTGGCGTCGGCTGTGCCGAGGTGGCATGTGCGCCGGTTGGGGGCAGTGGCTGATCGAGCGCGCCGTTCAGTATGCGCAACAGCGTCAATCGGGCGGCAAGCCAATAGCTGAATATCAGGCGGTGCAGAACATGCTTGCCCAGATGGACCTGGACGTCTTCCAGGCGCGCGCCAGCTCGTTAATGGCACAGGCCGAGCTCGATCGGCTCGGTCCGTTCAATTTGAAGCTGCACCACGATGTGCCGCGTCTCGTCAGCCTGCTGAAGATCATCAACGACGAAGCGTTTTTCCGGGTCGCCGATAATGCGGTGCAGGTACGCGGCGCCGCCGGACTGATGCGCGGCTCGCCAGAGGAAAAATTGTTCAGAATCGCGCGCAACTTGCGCATACCGGCCGGCACGACGGAAATTCAACTGAACGCGATTGCACGGGGCCTGCTCAAAGGGCCAAATTCAGGGCCAATGTCAGGGTCAAAGTCGGCATGACCACCGGACTCGGCCGAGCATTTGCCCGGCCAATGACACTATGAAAGCGCTGGCTTGTGTGACCGGTCGGTTCCAGCCGATCCATGACCAGCACCTGGAGCTGTTTGCGATTGCATTGGCGCAATGCGAGCATCTGATTATCGCGGTGACCAATCCCGACAGCGGCGCACGCCACGCCGAAGCCAGTTCGGCGCATCGGCATACCGCCGCCGCCAATCCGTTCACCTACTACGAACGTGCTCGGCTGATCGACGCCGCGATGAACGCGCGCGGGCTGTCGAAGCGCTACACCTTGGTGCCGTTCGATCTGGTTCGCACGGAGGTGTGGACGCAATATGTACCGCTCAGCGCTCGCCACTTCGTACGCGCTTATGGTGAATGGGAGCGTGACAAAGCGCAGCGTTTTGAGGAGGCGGGTTATGCGGTGAGCTTGCTGGAAGGCGACTCAT
Organism: Burkholderiales bacterium; assembly: GCA_031415535.1. Classification (GTDB taxonomy): domain Bacteria; phylum Pseudomonadota; class Gammaproteobacteria; order Burkholderiales; family Burkholderiaceae_E; genus JANLTP01. Next base: position 3,413 of record JANORY010000900.1, read on the forward strand.
CGCGGCGGCAAAGCGCGAGCACCATTCGTGACAGCATACGCGCTGGTAACGACGGCTGGCATCAGCTCGTGCCCGCCGGTACCAGAGCACTGCTTGAGCTGCTGCTCGAACAAACACCGATGAGTGAACGCCGATGAACCAAAGCGCCGATGAACCGAAGCCGATGAACCAAGGTAGATCAGCAAAACGAAGATGAGCGAACAAGCGTGAGACCGATCCACTACGGTGAGGATCAACCGCGCCTCGACGATGATCGACTGCCAGTCGTGTTGCTCATTCTCGATGGTCTCGGTGATCGGCCGATTCCGCAACTCGGCAATCGCACACCCGCCGAGGCTGCGCGCACGCCGGTGCTGGATCGACTGACCCGACGCGGCGCTTCCGGCTGGCACTTGCCGCTGGGCTGGGGCCGGGCACCCTCCTCCGAGCTCGCGCATTGGGCCCTGTTCGGCTACACCGAAATAGCGTTTCCCGGTCGGGCGGTACTCGAGGGCATCGGCGCCGGTCTCGACCTGCCGATTGGCGTAGCAACTACCTTCGCCTCGTTGCGCACGTCGAAACTTGACGACGGTCGTATCTGGATCACCGGGCGCGCCGCCCAAGACGACATGTCGGACGCTGACGCATTATTCGCCGAACTGCTGCCGATGCTCGAGCAACGACAGGTTTCGCTGTCTGCGCTGGGTCGCGGCGAGGCTTTGTTGCAGTTCAGACGCTTCGCTCGCGCTGACGTGACCGACTCCGATCCGTTCTTCGAGCACCTGCACCCGTGGCTGCGCATCTGCGCAACCGAGCCGTCAGCAAACGGAGCCGGCGCGACCAAACCGGATGATGGCGACCAGCAGGCCCGTGTTCTGGCGCATGAAATGAATCGACTGCTGCTTGATATTCGCAGGCTCTTGATCAATAGCGAAGTGAACCAGGCGCGCACGCAACGCGGCAAGCCGGCGCTGGATGTCCTGTCGACCAAATGGTCGGGCACGCGCCAGAAGATTCCAAGCTTCATCGAGCAAACCGGTGTAGCGGGTGCCGCCGTAACCGACTCGCGCTTGTATCGCGGCATGGCCGGCCTGCTCGGCATGACACAGCAACACCGCGCTGCACATGCCGACCTGGCCGCCGATCTGGCCGAACGCATCGTCATTGCCGAAAAGCTGATCGCTGACGGTGCGCGCTTCGTACACCTGCATACCAAGGCGACCGACGAGGCCGGCCACAGCAAGGACCCTTGGGCAAAGCTTCGAGCACTTGAAGCACTCGACCCTGGCCTGGCCGGCTTGGAGCAACTTGCCGAGCGCGCGATCGTCGCAGTCACCGGCGATCACGCAACGCCGTCCGTAAATGGTGTTTTGCATACGGCCGACCCGACGCCACTGCTGCTGGTCGGGCCGACCGTGCGTGCCGACAACGTGCTTGAGTTTGGCGAATGTCATGCACGCCAGGGCTGGTTCGGCGTGGTACAAGCACACGAACTGTTGCCATTGCTGTTCTCGCATGCGAATCGTCCGATGTTTCTGGGTCATCGGGCGAGTGCGAGGCAAACGCTGGCGTTGCCGGACCGACCGCTTGCCATGCCGCCGGAACTTTAGGGCTGCCGCTTTCGCCTCATGAGCCGTTATTCTTTGTATCCGGATTCGCAGCTCGTTTTTGCCGACCTGATATTGCGGGGTGTGGCCATTGCGTTGTTGGCCTTGCTGGTAGGGGTCATAGCCAAAGACCGACGCCAATCACCAGCGATGGGCTTCGGGCTGGCACTCGCCTTGGGCATGATGATTTATGTGCTTCAAACCGCGCCGTTCTTTCAGACAGTTTCGAGCCGCATTTTCGAGATCGCCTTGGTGGCCCTGTCCAACGGCAACAATGCCCTGTTCTGGTTCTTCGCACTGGCATTGTTTGACGACGAGTTTCGGGCTCGCCACTGGCAACTCATTCTTTGGGGTTTGATTGTCTGTTTCGCCGGCATGACTCTGTTAACCCACGATGTGTCGCACACACTAAACCCGAGCGGCCTGCACGTCTGGTCGCATCGGATTCTGGCTTGGTTACCGATCTTGTTCGGGGCTTTGACGGTTGCTGCCGCTGCCAAGCACTGGCGCGCCGATCTGGTCGAGCGACGCCGCTGGTTGCGGGTGTTTATCGTGGTCGCAGGCCTCTTATACATGCTGGCATCCGGTGTGGCACGCCTTGACACCTCGGACGGCCGATTGACGAGCCACTCCAGCCTGCTGGACGTGCTTGTCTTGGCCATCATTATCTTTGTCATCACCTGGCGCTTGCTGACGTTGGACGCCGGGGATCTGTTTCCGCGTTCAGAATCGGACCGTACCGCCGTTGCCGGCCCTGCGTTCACTTCGATCCCCGCTTCGATTTCCAATCGGCTCGACGCGATTCAAAGCTCAGCCTCCAGACACAGCGCGAAGCCCTCGCCAACCGAACGAGATCTTGACGAGGATATTCTGAATGTCGCACTGGAACGTCTGATTAAAGAGGAACAGGTCTTTCGTGCAGAGAGTCTGACCATCAGTCGATTGGCCGCCAGGCTTGTGGTGCCGGAATACCGGTTACGCAGACTGATCAACCAACGCCTGGGACACCGCAATTTCAATGCGTTTCTGAATACTTATCGCCTGCAGCACGTCATTGCGGCCATGGCAGAGTCGAAAAGTGCCCACTTGCCGATCCTGACGCTCGCCCTGGACGCCGGCTTCCAATCGATTGGCCCGTTCAATCGCGCGTTCAAATTGCAGTTTGAGATGACACCTACCGAATTTCGATCGAAACTTAAGGCTGATTCCGGAATCGGCTAGCCGATTGCAGTTTTAGGCGCGATGCCAAATTTCTATTGAGTCAAGGTGGCGACTCCCCTCGCCACCTTGACCCACTGGAGAAGTTTGATGTCGAACAACCACCCACAGCTCCCTATCCGACCACTCAGAGCCCTTGTTCCGGCTGCCCTGACGGCGTTGTTAGGCCTTCAAGCTTGCGCCCAGATATCACCACCGGCGATCAAGCGAAGCGTTCAGATTGCTTCGGCATCAACCAGCCAGACCTTGTGCACGGCGGCCTTCGTATCCGGCATGAATCCGGATGACGCCTACCGCGACGAAGTTCGCCCCGCCACCGGCTTTGGCCTGATTAGTTGGGCACTGAATTACGAGGTGGATCGAGAGCGTCTGGAAGTGACGACCACTGTATTTGGCACCGCCCGCCGGCGGGCGGTTTATCGCGAAGGCCTGGGTTGCATGATTGATTTCGGATCATTGCCAACGACGACCTGGGTACGCCCGCCGGTGCCGACCGGTTTTATCGATCCCTTCCCGAGCCTGGCCTCGAGCCGAATTGAACAGGCCGGCAACCCGCGCATCGCCGCCGCAATCAATGCGGCCTTCGACGAGCCAAGCTCCGGCCCGAAGCGACGCACCCAGGCGGTGGTGGTCGTGCATCGCGGCCAGTTGATTGGCGAGCGCTACGCCGACGACGTTGGTATTGATACACCCTTGCAGGGCCACTCGATCAGCAAATCGCTTACCCACGCGCTCATCGGCCGCTTGGCTGCAACCGGACGTATTGATCCTGATCAGCCGCTAGACGTACCAGCCTGGCGGGGCGTCGGCGATCGGCGAGCCGGCATTACGCCGAATCACCTGTTGGCCATGAGCAGTGGTCTGCCCTGGGACGAATATGCCGGTGGCTGGGACGAATCGACCCGGATGTGGTTCACCGAAGCAGATCCGTACGCCTACGCAACGACGGTTCCCGCCAAAACCACGCCAGGCATCGAGTGGAACTACAGCAATTTGGGTTATGCCGTCTTGTCGCGGCTAATTCGGGACAAGCTCGCCGCTGAAAGTTATGTGAGCAGTCCGGTGAGCAGACATCAGGGCAGACCTGAGGACAGCGCCGGATTGCCGAAAGGCGCCGCTCATGCGGTCCTTGATTTTGCCAACCGTGAATTGTTCGCGCCGCTCGGTATGCGCACTGCGGTACTCAGCCTCGACACGACAGAAACACCGGCGGGCGCAAATCTATTTCTGGCTAGCGCACGGGATTGGGCCCGATTCGGCCTGTTGTATCTGCGCGGTGGCACGATTGGCGCGCAACGTATCTTGCCGGCCGAGTGGGTAAAAGCGGCCAATACCGCGACGCTGGACGCCGGTTACGGCCGCAGTTTCTGGCTCAACAATACCCATGCCGCCCACCCCTTGCCTGGACACTGGGGCATGAAAGGTGCACCCGCCGACGCCTACTTCGCCCGTGGTTATCTCGGACAGTTTATTGTGATCGTGCCAAGCCTTGATCTGGTGCTTGTACGACTCGGGGTATCTTATCGACCGGGCGGCGATATTGAAACGGTCGGAGAAATGGTCGGAGCAATTTCGGCGGCATTATCACGATAATCGCCATACTTCCGCAGCCCTGACAAACCTTTCATGGCGGATGCCCGCGCGCTGTATTCCAAGCTATCATCATTCGAATCACCACCGTCCCGGATTCGCAAGGAGCTTCACCTCATGCCCAACCGCAACCGTCAGATTCAACTGGCCGGTATTCCGACCGACAAGCTCGGACCCGAGCACTTCAAACTCGCCGAGGCCCCGATGCCCAAGGCTGGCGACGGCGAAGTGCTGTTGAAGATCAAAATGATCTCGCTCGATGCGGCCAACCGCGCCTGGATGCAGGGTGCGACTTACCGCTCGGCGCTCGAGGCGGGTCAGGTGATGGCCGGCGGATCACTCTCGGAAGTACTTGAGTCAAACGCCGACACGCTCAAAGTCGGCGACCTGGTATTCGCCGATACCGGTTGGCAAGAATATGCGGTGCTCGACGCCCAGCGCGTGCAGAAGGTCGAGCCGCGCGAACCACTGTCCCATTTGCTCAGCGTTTACGGTGTGGCCGGCCTGACCGCTTACTTCGGTCTGCTGCACATCGGCCAGCCGAAACCTGGAGATACGGTGGTCGTATCTGCAGCGGCCGGTGCGGTGGGCACGTTCGTCGGCCAAATCGCCCGGATCAAAGGGTGCCGCGTCATCGGCATCGCCGGCGGCGCGGCCAAATGCGCGTGGCTGAAGTCGGAACTCGGATTCGACCAAGCGATCGACTACAAGGCCGGTGGCCTGACCGCCGCGCTCAAGGAAGCTGCGCCAAAGGGTATCGATGTCTACTTCGATAACGTCGGTGGCGACATCCTCGAAGCGTGTCTATTTCGCATGAACCAGAACGGGCGCATCGCCTGTTGTGGCGCGGTATCGCAGTACGACGGCGCACCACCCCGGCATGGCCCGCGCGGCATTCCGGGCTTAATCGTCACCAAGCGATTGACGATGAAAGGTTTTATTCTGTACGACTTCGCGAGCCTTCGACAAACTGCGCTAGACGATCTGCAGTCCTGGGTCGAACGTGGTCAACTGAAAGTTCCCGAGGACATCATCGACGGGATCGAGAACACGCCAGCAGCATTGATCGGCCTCCTGGCCGGCGAGAATATCGGCAAACGCATGGTGCGGGTTTAGCGCGGGTTCAGCGCGGGTTTAACGCGACGACAGACTGGCTTGCCCTTATCCGGGAGACATACATGAGTAATCATCCGAATGTTCCGACTGTTACGAATGTTCCGACAAGCACCGCCTTTCACCCTGTGCCTCAGGAACGCTGGCTCGAACAATACCAAGAACCCATCCTCGATCCGACGCTGCCGATTGTTGATCCGCATCATCATTTATGGCGCCGAGGTGCATGGGTTTACGAGGGCGACGAGTTGCTGGCCGATCTGCGCAGCGGCCACGATGTTCGCGCGACGGTATTTCTGCAATGTGGTGAGCGACATCATCAAACCGGACCAGAGGCCTTGCGGCCGGTTGGTGAGACTGAATACGTTCGCGGTATTGCCGAATCACTCGACGCGCGCTTTCAGGCCAAAACCTGCCAGGCCATAGTGGGCCGCGCCGACCTCACCCTGGGCGCGGAAGTCGACGAAGTACTTGAGGCTCAGATCGCGGCCGGCGCTGGGCGCTTTCGCGGCATCCGTCACGGCACAGCAACGATCGACGACGACCCGGTCGTGTCTTTGCAGCCCGGCAGGCCAGCGGCCGGACTGTTGCTCGACGCGCGCTACCGGGCCGGCGCAGCGCGACTCAGCGCTTATGGCCTGAGCTTTGACAGTTGGTCCTACCACACCCAACTGGGCGAACTCGTTACGCTGGCCAAGGCCTTGCCGGACTTGCCGATTATGATCAATCACGTCGGTGGCCCCTTGGGTATCGGCCAATGGCAGGGCAAACGCGACGAAGTGTTTGCGCAATGGCGCGACGCCATGCAAACCCTGGCGCAATATCCGCAGGTTCACGTCAAGCTCGGTGGACTCGGCATGCGTTCGATCGGTTACGGATACTTCGATCGGCCGACACCTCCTTCCTCTACTGAACTCGCCCGTGACTGGGCACCCTGGATTGATTTTTGTGTCGAGCACTTCGGACCTGCGCGCTGCATGTTCGAGAGCAATTTTCCGGTTGACCGATGCTCAACCAGCTATGCCGTGCTGTGGAACGCCTTCAAGCGCTTGGCCGCGGGTTATAGCGCCAGCGAGAAGGCAGACTTGTTCGCACGAAACGCGATTCGCTTTTATCGACTGGATCCGACCTTACTGGACTAGCAGCCAAACCGGCCCGCGCGCGGGCTATGCCAAACGGCGTCACCAGCAACCCCTCAGCCTCGATCACCAGCGTAATCGGTGTGAAGTCCTTGGCGATATCGTAGGGCATATTGAACAAGGCAGCATTGACGGCATGCGTGCCGATACTGCCCATCACGAGGTTATAGCCGTCCAGTGGCGACTTGGTGGCGACTTGGCGACGACATCGGCACCAATGTTGCCGCCCGCGTCGGCGCGATTTTCAACAACCACCGGCTGGCCCCAGGTGTCCGCCAACTTGCCGCCAATAATGCGGGCAAACTGATCGGCAATTCCGCCCGCCGGAAACGGCACAACGATCCGGATTTGTTTTTGCGGCCAGGCTGGCTGCGCCTGCGAACCCGGTACCGTGTCAATCGCCAGCGATGCAGCGGCGGCTTTCAGAAGCAAACGTCGACTCACGGTGAACCTTCCAGCAATTCCCTAAAATCCGTCCGTGCCCGGCGTATTTCTTCGCTGGCCGATGGTACCGTGCCACCCATTCCGAAATAACCGTGAATCAGTCCGGCACCGCGATGCTCGCGCACCACTACCTGCGCTTGCCGCAGCGCGGCCGCGTAGGCAATCCCTTCGTCGCGCAAGGGGTCGAAATAAGCGCTGCACACCACCGCCGGCGCAACACCGTCAAGACGGCTGGCGCGCAACGGCGACACCCGCGGATCGGACTGCAATGAGGCATCCGGCACATAGTGATCAGCAAACCAGCGCATGACGTCATGGGTCAGAAAATAGCCTTCGGCGTTTTGCGCGCGTGATGGATAGCCGCTGTTAATGGCGGCATCACGAAAACCACCCGCGACATCGGTCACCGGATAAACCAGCAACTGGGCAGCCAGGTGTAATCCGGCATCGCGGCAAGCGATCGCTACCGCCGCCGCCAGATTGCCGCCGGCACTGTCGCCAGCAATACCGATTCGATGTGCGTCGCCACCCAGCGCTGCCACACTGGCGAACACCCAACGGGTCGCTAGCAATGCGTCATCGAACGCCGCCGGGAACGGCGCTTCGGGTGGGCGGCGATAGTCGACGCTGACCACGACCACATCGATCTCGATGCACATCGCGCGGCACTGTCGATCATGCGTCTCGAGATCGCCACCAACCCAACCACCGCCGTGAAAAAACACCACGGTAGGTACCGACTTTGGCGTCGGTCGATAGATGCGGATCGCCGGGCCGTCGGGAACGAGGCTGTCGACCACCGACGCGGGTTGCGGTAGCGGTTGATCGCTTCGCGAGGCGGCGATTGCACGCAGCAGTTGCCGGCAACTCGTCGGCGTCATGACTGGAGGATCGAACCCGGGCAGGACGGTCAGAATCTGAGCAATGGTCGGATCGAGCGGTATGGTCACAAAGGGTTCCCGATGCTGGCTATGAAAACAATGCGAACGCCGACAACGACGTCACTCGCAACGATAATACCGTAGGATGCACGCTCGATCACACAACCCATCGCCCAAACCTATAGCCGATTGGAAACAAAATGCCCTTCGA